>JANOZI010000145.1:0-4732 GCA_031429375.1 Acidobacteriota bacterium
GGATCGATCGAGCGCGTGTCGTTCGAGGCCTTCGCGCTCGGCTCGCGCTTCGTGCCCGATCGCGCGATCACCAGCACGATCAGGGCCGGATTCGGCACCTTGTTGCGCGCGGCCGCCGAGAAATCCGGATGGCGCGCCCACGCCCTGATCTGGCGCGGCGACGACTTCCTTGCCCGCGAGGGCGACCCCAACTACCAGTCGATCCGCCTCGATGGCACGCCGTACCGATTGCTGCGCGACTACGCCGAGGCCGGCCTGACCCGGACGTTCGCGCTCGCGAAAGACTCGTGGCTCGAAGCCTCGGTCCGCAGCCACCGCGTCGAGAACCACTACGAGTACTCGTTTCGCATTCTCTCGGTGGCGAAGCTCCGCCTGGATTGAACACAGCCGGCGGATAATGATGCGCATGAGAGCGCGATCGTTCAGCCACGTCGGCATCACGGTCCGGGACTTCAACACCTTCGTGCGGTTCTACTGGGATGTATTCGGCTTCCCGCTGGTCGGCGTCTCCGACACCCCGCCGGATCGGATCCGCAGCTTCTTTGGCGTTGACCCCTCGACTCCGGGGACGTCGCTCGGGACAGGTGCGCCTGGAGAACCAACCTGCAAGATCGGATGGATTCGCGCCCCGGGCGGCGCCGTGCTCGAGATCTTCGAGTTCCAGCCGCAACAGCCGCTCGCGCCGGGGCCGTGGAACCGGGTCGGACTGACGCACTTCAGCGTCAACGTGCGCAACACGCAGAAGTGGTACGACTACCTGGTCAGCAAGGGTGTGGAAGTGCTGTCGAAGCCGGAGCGATCCCCACGTGGCCACACTTTCTTCTTCGCGAAAGACTGCGACGGCAACCTGATCGAGCTGATGGATCTCGGCTACATGCACTACGTGCTCGATTGGCTGGGCCCGCTCGGGGGCTGGATCTTTCGCCGGGGAATGTACAAGAAGTACTACGAACCTTCAGGGAACAAATAAACAATAACCAATTACAAATAACCAAGAACCAAGACAGGGTGCGATTCTTGTTTATTCATAATTGGTTATTCGTTATTCCTTGCGGAGGAGGTATGCGCAAGAACTGGAAGGATAGATTCGAGATCAGGCAGTAGGCGATGAAGTAGTAAAAGCCTGGATGCAACTTCGCGTCGAGGTTGTCGATGGCATTGCCGGCCATGAACGCGATGAAGATGCCGACGGCAAACACATCCGCCATGGCCCACTTGCTCACCGATCGAATGAACAGATACACGCGGTACTTCGTCGCCGGATTCTTGACCCAGAAGATCACGGCTAACAGCCCCGCCTTTACGAACGGCACAATCACGCTGAACAGCAAGACCAGGCCGGCCACGAAGTAGTTCTTCGAGTCATACAGCCGTTGAATCGCCCGCAAGATGCTCTGCGTCTCCTCGTAGAGCGGCTTTTTCAGCATGGGATGGGTCGCCGTGATCGTCAGCGCGTCGCTCCGCAGGCCCGGAATGATCAGGGCCATCGAGACGATGGTGAGGCCGATGGCGACCTTGTTGCGGGTTGTCATTGGCTTAGCGCCTGGAAGCGTACATCTTCGATTGCTGGGCCACGAGATCGATCAGGTTCCCCATCGCGAGGTTGACGTCGATCAGGTGCAGGCCCCAGTTGGCGATCGGCTTGCCGACCGCGCCAAGATCGCCGGTGATGTCGTCGACCCGCGGGTCCGCCGGGTTGCCGTTGACGGTGATCTCGAGGTAGGTCGCGTTTTCGTTCGTCGTGCACTTCGCCGCCAGCAGGCCGGGCACACTCACCCAAGGGGTATCGACCGTCTTGTCGGCGGCCCATGGTGGCAGGGTGACCGTCCCGACGATCGTCCGCCCGCTGTTCGAGAGGTAGGCGCGCAGCGGCGCACTGCCCTCGCCGAGACTGACGGGGTTCGTGCACGAGCCGGAGTTGACTGCCGGGTCGACTGCCTTCCCGAACAGCGTGTTGGCAGGCGGCGTCACGGTCGATCTGAACGCCGAGAAATTCACGACGCAGCCGATTTGACCCGGCTTGCGGCACAGCGGAATCGACTTGAACGCACCGCCCACGTCCTTGCCCTTCGGCACTTCGAGCGTCGCGCCGAGGATTAAGGCCGAGACGAGCTGCTTCTGGACGGGCTTGCCCTCGACTTCCTGGCGGACGAGCTCCATCAGCACGTACGAGCCCTGCGAGTGGCCGACGATCACCACGCCGCGGCCCTGGTTGTCGTGCTGCAGGTAATGCCGCCACGCGTCGCGCACATCGTCGTACTGCACGCCGCGCTCGAAGGAAAAGCTCGCGCCCGCCAGGCGCTTGCGCAGCCCGACCAGCGTGAGCTGCCGGTAGAGCGGCGCGTAGGGACGGCACACCGACGCAAAGCGCGCGAACTGCTGGGCCACGACGTTCGTTTCCGCTGGGTCGGCGGTCATGTCGCTGTTGTCGGTTGGGTCGGTCGAGATCGTCGGGTAGACGTAGAAGCAATCGATCGGCGCTTTCGGATTGGCGGTGAACGTCTCGCGCGTGAGCGTGCCGTCGGCGGCCACCACGGTCGTGGTGAGGTCGATGTCACACGCGTCGCCCTTGCGGCCAGGCCGGCACAGCCAGTTTTTGGCGTCGCCGTAATCGTTCGGCTTGACCGTTTCCGTCGCGGCAGGCTGCGGCGCCGGCGGCGCCTGTGCGGCGGCAAGCCACGCCCCGGCCGACGTCATCATCAGTGCCAGAGTCAAAACCATGTATCGCGCCACGCGTGAGCCTCCCTGTGTACGCGGATGTTACCAAATCGGATGGTGTTAGACTCGCCGTTCATGAGGACTGTTGCCATCCTGCTCGTCGCGGGCACGATGATGGCGCAGGCGCAGACCCCCGCGCCGGCGCCGGCTTCCGGGGCCCCCGACGCGCGTGCCTTGCGCGGTGGGGTGGAGGCGCCGCGCCCGCCCACGCGTAATGTCGGCACCATGAGCGAGCTGATGGTGCGAATCCTTTACCCGTACTCCGACGCGCTCTTTTACATCGAAACCCGTACGCCGAAGACCGAAGCCGAATGGGGCACGCTCGAGGGCGAGACGCTGATGCTCGCCGAGTCGGCCAACCTGTTGATGATGCCGGGCCGCGCCCGGGATCAAAAGCAATGGATGGCCGATTCGAAGCTGCTGCTCGAGGCCGGCACGGCGGCGCTGGCGGCGGTGAAGGCGAAGGACGTCGCCGCGATTTCCGCACTGAGCGATCAGTTGCTCGAATCGTGCACCTCGTGTCACAAGCATTACCGGCCCAACTATGGCAAGCCGAAGCCGCCGGGTTAGACTGCCCACCCCCTGAGCCGCAACTGACGCCTCACCCGCCGCCACGCCGGCAGCAGCGTCGTGGCGCTCAACAGCATTCCACCCAGGCTCAGTGCGATCACGACGATGTCCCAGAGCGGGCGGTGATAGTAGAGGAGCGGAAAGTCGAAGCTGTGCAGGCCGTGATAGAGCCAGCGGTTGATGCGGCTCAGCCGCTCTTCTTTTCTGACCACGGCGCCGCGGCGGGGATCGAGGTAGAGCCAGGTCCGTTGCGGATCTTCGTAACGGACGCGCAGTACTGGTAGCGACAACCGGCCGTCACGGTCGTAGTAGTACGAATCGTATTGATCCATCCAGAACACGCCCGCGATGGCCGCGCCGGGCATGGCCTCGCGCGCGGCGGCCAGTATCTCGTCGGCGTGAAGAGTCGTATCCGGCCCCTTGAACGGATTGTCCAACGACACGATGCCCGCCTGGGCGCGCACGAAGTAGCGTCCGCGGAACCGCACGACCTCGATCTCCTTTGGACGGTCGGTGCCGTAAGACGCGATCGCCTGCTTGAGCGTGTCGAGCGCAAGGTCGCCGGTGCGGAACGGGCCGTGCGACACAGCTTCGCGCTGCTCGCGCGTCGGCGCGGTACCGGGAGTCCAGTCCCACGGTTCCATCGAGAGCAGGCCGCTGAACAGCCAGGTGATCGTGGTCACGCCGAAGATCAGGCCGGCGTAATGGTGCCACCGCATCAGGCTCGCGTAAGGCGATCGGCGCGGCTCACGCTTCAGCCTGAATCGCCGTGACGGCGAGTAGCGCCACAGGCCCCACAACAGTCCGGCAATCGACATCACGACGCCGGCGATCGAGGTCCAGATGATCGTCTGCGTCCACAATGCGGCGTTGCGGCGAAAGGGCGTGAAGTAGATCCAGTGCAGCACCGCGCCGAGGAAGCCCCACCGCCGGCCGCTCGCGGTGGTCTTCATCACCACTTCGCCGCTTCGCTCCGCAACATACAGCCGGGTGCCGCCGGCATCGCCGAGCGAAATGCGATGGAGCGGCATTTGCCCGCGCACGCTGAAGGTCCACTGGTCCGCGTCCTCGAGCCGGGCGTCGTAGCGAACGGAGGTGCCGTCGCCGCCGCTGAATGCTGTCGCGATCTCGACCGCGCGATCGGCGCTCACGGGCGCCAGCGTCTCGCCGGTATCCGCAAAGATCGTGCGCGGCCTGCCGCCCGCGATCACGCGATACACAGGCCGGTTTCCAAGCGTGCTGATGGTGAGGCGGGTGGCGTCCGGGGCCACCGCGCCAGGTTCGATGCGCAGCGCCGACACCTCGACCGGCGCCAGGCGAGCGAATTTCTCTTTTGGATCGAGCGCCGGCATGCGCGCGTACATCATCACGATGCCCGACGCGAACCAGACGAAGATGAGCACGCCGCCGGCGATGCCGAGCCAGCGATGCGAGTAGACCAGCG
>JANOZI010000146.1:0-2241 GCA_031429375.1 Acidobacteriota bacterium
GGCCACGAACCGATCGACCCGGCGGGCCAGGTCCTTCAGGTACGACGCGTCGCCGCCGCCGACCTCGGTGGTCAGGTACCCCGCATACCCGGCATCGGACAGTGCGCGCCGGACGGCCGTCCACTCGATGTCGCCTTCGCCAAGGTTTTTCCATGCAAACCGGCCATTTCCGCGGTCCAGCTGAAAATCCTTGAGGTGCACCTTGACGATGCGGGATCCGAGCACATGGATCCAGTCCTGCGGAAACCCGTAGAACACGACGTTACCGACATCAAAGTAGGCCTTGAGCTGCGGCGAGTCGAATTCGTCGACATACCGTGCAAACTCCAGCGGGCTCAACAGAAACTTGTTCCAGACCTCCTCGACCGCGATGACGACGTTGAGCGCGCGGGCGACCGGTAGAAGCCGCTCGCGAATCACCCGCTGCGATCGGGTCCAGGCGTCGCCGTACGACGTGGCCGCATCGACGACCGCCGGGACGAGCAGCACCGCATCCGCGCCCCACAGGGCGGCGTTGCGGAGCGAGGTTTCCATGCCCGCGACGCTGCGCGCGACCGTGGCTGCATCACCACTCGACAACGGAAAGCGCCAGTGGTCCGCGTTCATGACGGAATGAATCCGCAGTCCCGTGGTTTTCGCCGCCGCGAGGATTTCGGCCGCTTCGTCGGCGCTGGCGATGGTCTGCATCTCGATGCCGTCGAAGCCCGCGGCGCGTGCCAGCGCGAATCGCTCCGCGTACGACAGCTCGGCCGGCAGCATCGAGATGAGGACGGCTTTGCGCAGGCCGGCGCCGGGCGTCGACTGCGCGAGTGCCGGGCGCGCGGCGTGGATGAGCGCACCGGCGGCGAGAACACGGACGAACTCGCGGCGCGAGGGAGTCATGGCGGGTTACACGGCCCCGGTCCTGAGGTCCTCTTTGAGGGAATCCATGGTGCGCCACGCCATCGCGAGAATCGTCCACGTCGTGTTCTGCGTGCCGCCCGAAACGAACGGCGCGCCGTCGGCCAGGTAGACATTCTTCACATCGTGCAGGCGGCAGAAACGATCGCTGACGGAGGTTTTGGGATCGTCGCCCATGCGCGCCGTGCCGATCTCGTGAATCGACCAGCCCTCGGGCAGCGGCTCGCGGCCGATCTGGATGTCCTCCGCGCCGGCCGCGATCAGCATCTCTTCGATCGTGTCGCCCATGTCCTTGGCCATCTTCAGCTCGTTGTCGCCGAAGCGGTAGTCGAACTTGATCACGGGCACACCCCACGCGTCGCGCACCACCGGGTCGAGCGTGATGCGGTTCTCTTTGCGCGGCAGCACTTCGCCGAAGCCGCCGAAGCTGATGATGGCCGGATAGTGCTTGCGGACGCTGGACTTGAACGCCTTGCCATAGCCCGGGATCTCGCCGGCCATGCCGGGATATTCGGCGCAGCCGCCGCCGCCCTGGAAGTGGTAACCGCGAATGAAATCCGGATGCCGATCCGTGACGTTCCGGAAGCGTGGAATGTACGGCCCCACGGGCCGGCCATCGTCGAGCGTCGTCTCGGTCCCGATCCGCGCCGGGACGTAGCCGCTGCCGCGAATGCCCATGATGTGCTCGCTGAGGTAACAGCCGAGCAGCCCTGACGAGTTGCCGAGGCCGGCGGGATGCGCGGTCGATCGCGAGTTGAGCAGAATCTTCGTGCTTTCGAGTGTGCCGGCGCCGAGCACCACGGCGCGGGCGGAGAAGTCCATCACCTCCCGCGTGTTGGCATCGATCACGCGGACGCCGCGCGCCCGGTTGCTGCCGCTCGGGACGAGCACTTCGGAGACCAGCGAATACGGCCGGATCGTCAGGTTGCCGGAGTCGCGCGCGGGATAGAGCAGCGCGGTCGGCGAATGAAACGCCGACTGCAGGTTGCAGCCGCGCCCGCAGCGGCCGCGGCCGCGGCAGGCCGAACGGTACTTGTTGTTCAGCACGCCGTCGGTCGTGACGCCGGCGCGTCCGGGGATCAGGGTGCGGCCCATTTTCTGGATCGCCCGCTTGAATGACACTTCCACGCAATTGAGCTTGGAGGGGCGCTGGAACACGCCGTCGGGCGCCTGCACCAGTCCTTCGTTCGTGCCGGAGCAGCCGAGCAGCGTGTCGACCTTGTCGTAATACGGCTTCACGTCGTCGTACGAGATCGGCCAATCGACGTCGAAGCCGTCGCGGCTGGCGGCGTTGAACTGCAGCGGCCCGTAGCGCAGCGCGCCGCGTCCCCAGAAGTTGGT
>JANOZI010000147.1:0-6242 GCA_031429375.1 Acidobacteriota bacterium
GCGTCGGGCGGGGCGCCCGCCCTGGCCCAGGCCTGGATCATGCGCAGCGGCGTCCACGGTTCGGCACTGCCCGGCTTGAGCACGAGCGGCATCTTCAGGACGGTGGCCGGCGCCCACAGCGAATGCACGCCGGGTGAGTTGCTGGGTAGCACGACGCCCATGGCGTCGCCGCGCGCGAAGTAGCTCAGCATCTGCCCGTTGGTCACGCCGTAGCCTTCGTCCAGCACCTTCAAGTCGATGCCGCGCGTCAAACCATTGAGCACGTCGGTGACCTTGCTGAGCACCCCGTGCACTTTCAGCATGTTGCGGCGGACGTTGCTGAACGGCATGCCGGTCGTGGCCGAGACCTGTGCGACGTAATCGTCCGGCGATTGCCCGGTGTCGCTCTCGGGATCGAGCGGCAGCGTGTCGTTGAGGAAATGCTCGGCCGCCCGGTTGGCCGTCTCGACGAGCTGCGCCACCGGGATTCGTTGCAACGCGGCCCGCGCCTCCGCCTGGCGCAACAGGTCGCGGCGAATGAGGCCGACATTGGCCTGGCTCATCGCCACGAAGGGCTCGCGGGTGCGGAAGTGCGGCGTGACGACCTGGTTGACGCTCTTATAGGGAACGCCCCAGCGCAGGACCGGTATGTGCAGCATCTTTGTCTTCGTAGGGCACCCCGATGGGCGCCGCTAATATGTTGTGCTCGTAGGGCACCCCTTTAGGGGTGCCGTTAATAAACGCCCTCGACGACCGTCTTCTGGAAGCGCGAGAACGGCCGCACGTTGCGAACACCGTCCCACGGATACTGCTCGCACGGCGGCTCACGCTCGCATTCGTCCCGCTCGAGAAAACGCGGCATGAAAAACTCTTTCGTCAGCGTCGTCAGGCGCGTGCGGCCGGTCTTGCCGTACTCGACCACCTTGCTCGTTTCGTCGGGATCGACAACTTCGATCATCGCGCGCGGCGCCGGCGGGTAATAGATCACCGCCCAGTTGTCGGCCTTGCTCGGCGGTTTGCTGGCGGCCAGGCCCATCAGCGTGTTGCCGTAGGTCGGCGCGAAGTGCGCGCCTTCCATCAGTTCTTCGACCGCGAAGCGGTGGAACTGCGGCGTCATTTCGGTGCCGCCGCAAAACACGCCGGTGATGCCGGCCTTCTTGAGCGAAATGCGCTCGCACAGCGCTTCGAGCAGCTTCGGCGTGGTGAACAGGCACTTGATGCCGTCGTGCGCCTTGAGCAGCGTCAGCGCCTGGTCGATGACGTGGCGCTTGTAGAGCTCCATCATCTCCATCTCGCCCATCTTGATCAGCTTGATGACCCAGCGCGGATCGAGATCGACCATGAAGCAGATGCCGCCGCGGTGCTGCGCGAGGTGCTCGATCGCCAGGCGCAGGCGGCGCGGGCCGCTCGGGCCGACCATCAGCCAGTCGGCGCCCTTCGGGAACTTGTCGTCCGGCAGCGTCTTGCTGTACTCCTCGTAATCGATCCGGAAATCGTCGATGTTGATGCGCGACTTCGGCACGCCGGTGCTGCCGCCGGTTTCGAAGGTGTAGACGGGCCGGTCCTTGTAGGCCTTCGGCACCCAGCGCCGCACCGGTCCGCCGCGCAGCCACTCGTCCTGGAAGCCGCCGAACTTGTCGAGGTCGTCGTAACTGTTCACGTCCTTACGGGGATCCCAGCCGGCCGTCTTTGCCCAATCCAGCCAGAATGGACATCCGGTGTCTGGATTGAAGTGCCATTGCATCAACTCCCGGACCCACGCGTCGAGCGTGGTCCGGGCCTTCTCGAGGTCGGGGGCCGCAACAGGCATATCAGACGATTGTATGACAGGGGACTCGCGCCTACGGCGCTCGTGGGACTCGCCGCTGGCGCGGCTCGTCGGAGTCGGCCTTATGGGCCTCCTGGGACTCGGCGCTTCCGCGCATCGTGGGGTGATACGCTTCCGACAGCATCCGGACGGCGAGTGGCATCGCGATCTGTTTCTGCCGACATCATTGGGGCGACAAACTCATGCGAATCGCATTGACCGTCTTAGGCGTCTTGTTCCTGCTGATGGGATGCATCTGGTTTCTCCAGGGCATCAACATCCTTCCCGGAAGCTTCATGACCGGCCAAACCAAGTGGGCCATCTACGGCGGACTGCTCGCCGTCGCAGGAATCGGTCTGCTGTGGTCGGCGAGGCGCCGGCGCGTCTGACATGCCACTGCTGTTTTCTTACGGCACGCTCCAACAGGAAGATGTCCAACTGTCGACGTTTGGCCGCCGGCTGAGCGGACAGAAAGACGCGCTGCCCAAGTTCGAGCCGTCCGTGGTGAAGATCGAAGATCCACGCGTCGTCGCCAGCCTCGGACGAACGCATCACGACAACGTCACATTCAACGGCAACAGCAAGAGCTGCGTCGCCGGCACGGTGTTCGAGATCACAGACGAAGAGCTCGCGAGTGCCGACAAATTCGAGGCGGCTTTCTTCTACAAGCGCGCGGCGGTCACGCTCGAGTCGGGCCAGCAGGCCTGGGTCTACGTCGATGAGCAGTCCGCGACGGCGTGAATTGTTCACGAGCGGCGTAGCCGCGAGTCTAGGGCGTCAGAATCTTTTCAAACACACCCGCGGGGCCAGTGTAGCCGCCCGGCCCGTCATTCCTGGGCAGGGAGAGGAAGTACTCGATCACCGGCTTGTCGTCGGTCAAGACGGGCCCTTCGCCGAGGAACGCGCGGATCTCCTCTGGTCCGGCCGAGTAGATTCGTTTCAGCGTCGCTAGGTCCCAGTTGAACATGAAGCCCGCGCGTCGAGCCTCGTAGGCGCTCCGGCTCAACGTGAACGGCCTCGTGCTGCCCAGCATCAGGCCGCCGTCGGCCCACAGCGTCGTGTGCGGGAACACCGAGGTAAAGGTGCGCAGCAGCAGCTTGTACTCGGTGGCCGAATCGCCGCCGTTCCACTGCATGGCGAGCCCGCCGTCCGCCAGCGCGGCGCGCACCAGCTCGTAGTACTCCTTCGAGTAGAGCGAGCCTGCGCCGGCATGGCGCGGCAGGATGATGTCGGCGGTGATCACGTCGTATTGCTTCCGCGCCATCATCAGGAAATTTCGCCCATCATCGACGCGCAAGTGAACGTTGGGCCGCGCCAGCAGGTCGAAGTTAATCCGTTTGAAGAACTCGGAACCGCCAACCACCGCGGCCGACAACTCGACGACGTCGACGTCGACGTTGTGGCGGGCGACCGCCCCGGGCGTGGCGCCGCCGCCGAGCCCGACCACCAGCGCCGTGGTGGGCGCCTGGTGCAGCATCACCGGCAGCGCGCCGATGCGGTGGTGGATGAACGCGGTCGCGTCCGAATCGTTCGCCTGGTGGTTGCCGTCGAGATACATGATCCGCATCGGCCGGCTGCCGCCGCGCTCGTGCACCGCCACCGTCGTCTGCACGCCCTCCTGGCGCCACAGCAGCGTCTCGCCGCCGTGAAAGCGCTTGAACGCCACGTCGAAGGGATCCACCGCGATGCGCGCCGCCATCAGGAACAGCATCGGGGCGACGATCGCGATGGTCATGGCCCTCGGTGGATTCGTCTTCCGCATTGACAAGGCCAGCGCGATGCTCGACGCGGTGGCAAGCGCGGAGACCGCGATCAGGCTGTAGCGGGTTCCAAGTGCCGGCAGCAGGACGAACCCGGCCAGGATCGATCCGAGAATGGCGCCGAACACGTTGAGCGAATAGAACGCGCCGACGCGGCGGCTGGTCTCTTTATTCGGATCGTCGCCGGCCCACAGCGACAACCCGATCGGGAACGCCAGGCCCAGCAGCAGCGTCGTCGGCAACATCGCCGCCAGGCTCGATGCGACCAGCGGCGCCAGGTAGGGGTTGAGGCCGATTCGCTCGAACCACGGGGCCGCGACGTCAATCAGCGCCTGGGTCCTGGTCAAGACGTTGAACGAGAGGACGGCCGCGATTCCGGTCGACGCCTGGATCACGGCCAGCACCGGCAACCATCGCACACGCAACCGCAAGAGCGGCGCGGCGATCGCGCTGCCAGCCGCGATGCCGGCCAGCACGCACGCCAGCATGATCGTGAACGCGTACGCCGTCGGACGGAGGAAGACCACTAACATCCTGAACCAGATGATCTCCAAGGCCAGGGACATCAAACCGGATACGAAGAATGTCCACAGCACAACCCGCCGTTGGGATGGATCACAGGAGGCCAGGAGGTCAGGAGCATAATGTTCTCCTGATCTCCTGATCTCCTGTTGGCGTTGTGTGCCCTCAGCTTCGCTTTGTGGCGGCATGCAATACGCGGCAACTATCGCCACGATTCCGATTACGACATTCGTAGCGGCGGCCATGCGGAAGGAGAGCTCCACCCCGACTTCCGAGATCAAGTAGAAACCCGCAAGCAGCGCGCCGATGATGGCGCCGGTGGTGTTGATCGCATAGAGCAGGCCGATGCGTCCGCCGACGCGATCCTGCCTGGCGACTGCCGACTTGATCACCAGCGGCAGCGTCGATCCCATCAGCGAGGTCGGCACGATCAGCACGAGGAAGGCGACCACGAAGCGGATCACCGTGATCAGGGCGAGCGAGTCCGGGAGCGAGGGATGAATCGTCTTCCATCCCTGTGCCAGCGCGTCGAGCAGCAGCGGCGAGATGACTGCGGTGACCCCCACCAGCGCTTCGGCGATGCCGAACGCCGCGAGCGGGCGTGTCACCCTGGCCGCGAGCCTGCCGGCGACGAGGCTGCCGAGGCCGAGGCCGGCCATGAAACCGGCCAGCACCGTGCTGGCGGCGTACACCGTGACGCCGAACACCAGCGCCAGCAGCCGGAGCCACATCACCTGGTACACGAGCGCGCACGCGCCCGATCCGAAGAACAGGATCAGAAGAAGAGGAAGCAGCCAGCGCGGAGCGCGTGGCGCAAGCGGGGTGTGGCTCAACGCTTGCGCACTGTATCAGAAGGACTCGCTGGCTTCGCTGACTCGTGGGACTCGCGGCTTCCGCCGCTCGTCGGAGTCGCTCGCTTCCACCTTCGCCAAGGCTACGGTGGACAAGTCGCTCGCTCCTGGGACTCGCCGCTTCGCGGCTCGTGGGGAGGGCGGCGATCAGACCCCTACGAGGCGCGAGAGCGCCGAGTCCCACTACGAGCGTAGCGAGGAGTCCCAGGAGGCCGTCCACCGTAGCGCGCAGCGCGAAAGCTGGCGGCCGACTCCCACGAGTGGCCGTGGCCACGAGTCCCCAGCCTCACCGCGGAGGAAAGCGGGCGGTGAGGTAATCGACGAGCGGGTCCTTCTCCGCGGCACTGACCGCAGCGCCCCAGCGGATCATCTTGTCGACTGACCCGACCCACCGGCCGCGCGTCAGTCGCTGCTGCTCGATGATGTCGGTCTCGTGGCACGTCGTGCACACGCGTTTGTAGGTCGCCGCGCCCGCGTCGTTCGCCGCATGCGATACAACTGGCCTGGGACCGAAGTTCGCCACGAGATACGGATGCAGCACCTCGCGCTCGGCGGGCGTGATCGTGGCACCCCAGCGGACCATCTTGTCCACCGACCGCGTCCACGCGGGCAGCGACAGCCGCTGCGACACGATGATGTCGGCCTCGTGGCAGCTGACACACCGCTCCTTGAGCACATCCGCACCGGGACCCTGAGGAAGCGTCTGCCCGTGAAGCATTGACGGACCAAGCACGATGGCGCTGAGCATCATGGCACTTCGGCACCAGAGCACGGTACGCACTCTTGGCACCGTACGCACCCTACGCACCTTTGATCTCCACGCGCACCGAGTCGTACTGGTTCCACAGATAACCGGAAGGATTCCATTGCGAAACCGCGGGTTGCACGTTGCCCCTGGAATCCGTGGCGCGCGAGAGGATCAGAACCGACTCAGGCCTGGTCGATGCAAACTCGTACTCGAACCGGCGCCATGCATACTTCGCCTGCTCGCCGGTGAGCCGCGCCGCCTGCCACGTCGCGCCGTTGTCGACTGAAACGTCAACCTTCGAGATGTCGTTTTCCCCCGCCCACGCGAAGCCGGCAACCGCAACCTTGCCGGCCGCAAACGACGCGCCCATCGTCGGTTTCGTGATCAGCGACTTCACCGCCAGGCCGACGAGCGGCGCCATGTCTTTGGGGTCAACCGCGGCACCCGGCGCAACCCGCTTGGTCGGGTAGCGGTAGCCGGTCGCAACCCAGAAACTGTCGGAGTCTTTGTCGAGCACGTTGAGCGACGTGAGCCACTTCACCGAATAGGCGCCCTCCCAGCCTGGAACGATGGCG
>JANOZI010000148.1:0-12392 GCA_031429375.1 Acidobacteriota bacterium
TTTTTTTTTTTCTATTTCTCTTTGCGAACCCCTGCCCCCCCGCTCCTCTACCCCCCGCCTCCCCCCCCCCCACCCCCCCCCCCCCCCTCTCGTTCCCCCCCCCTTTCTTGCGTATTATTATATCCACTTTCTGCGCGCGCCCCCCCCCCCTCACCCCGGGGTTGGGCAGGTTCCTAGGGTTCGTCTGTTGCGGCTGGTTCGGCGCCGACCATCCGCGCGACGTGGTCGGCGCTCGACGCCGCGGCATGGGACCGCGAATTCGAGGCGCCGTCGGCCTTGGTCTCGACCATCATCGCGCGACACGTGCCGGCGCGGCTCGCCGAGCGGCTGATGATCGAATCGGGCGTGGCGGCCGATCGCCGGACCAGCAACTTGCGACGCACCGAACGGATTTCGCTTATCGGCCGCCTCACGTCGTACGTGTTGCCGTGGAGCGGCGACGAAGGCTACAAGAAGGCCGAAGTCACCGGCGGCGGGGTCGCGCTGGACGAGGTCGACCCGCGTACGCTCGAGAGCCGGCGCTGCCCTGGCTTGTACCTGTGCGGTGAGATCCTCGACGTCTTCGGCCCGATCGGCGGCCACAACTTCGCATGGGCGTGGGCGACCGGACGCGCGGCGGGGCTGAGTGCCGGCACCCCATAAAGGGGTGCCCTACATACCGGCACCCCATAAAGGCGTGCCCTACATACCGGCACCCCATAAAGGGGTGCCCTACACACCGGCACCGCATAAAGGGGTGCCCTACATGCCGGCAACCCGTAAAGGGTGCCCTACGAGTGATATGAAATACGAGAAGGCGCTGCTCTTGCTCGGCTTGTTGCTCTTCTCCTGGTGGTCGGTCTACACCCGCTACGTCGACCTGCACGCGTTCGATCTCGCCACCAGCATGACGTTCCGCGATCTGTCTTTGAAGCAGTACGAAGACACGCTGGCCGGCGTACGAACGTTTCCTTATCAGTGGCGGGTGCTCGCCTTCTGGCTCGTCAAGGCGGCGGAATCGATCACGCATCTCGATCCGCATGCGATTGACGTCGCGATCAAGACGCTGGCGCTGGCCGGATCGACCGCACTGCTCTTCGTGTTCGCCAAGACGTTTGTCGCGCCGATGAGCGCGGTGCTCACCGCCGTCCTCTACCTGCTCATCACCGCGGCGGCGTTTGCCTCCGAGGGCTACGCCATCTATTTCACCAACGACTACCTGGTAATGCTCGGGTGGTTTGCCGGGGTCGTCGCGGTGCGGCGACGGGCATGGTTGCTCGCAGCGCTGGCTACTTTCATCACCGCCTGGGCGAAGGAAACCGCGCTGCTCATCGTGATTCTCGTGGTCTTCGAAGCGTGGCGGCGCCGTGCGCCCTGGTCCGCGGTGGCGATGTGCGCGGCGGCGTTCGTCGTGCCGACCGTCGTGTTGCGGACCATGTACCCCGCGCCAGTTCAACAATGGGCCTGGTGGGACACGTTCCGCCTGAATATCCCGTTCCTGGTCTGGCAGGCGCCGGTCATCACCAAGGCACTGCGCGACAACCTGAAGGTGCTGCTGTTCCTCAATGTCCTGTGGTTTTGGGCGTACCTGGGGTGGCGGCGCAGCCAGCACCCCTTCGTCACCTCCCTCGCAGGGACCCTCGCCTGCTACGTCGTGATGGCATGGACGGTGGTATACATTCGTGAGTTGCGGCACATGTTGCCGTTTACAATCCTTGTTCTGCCTCTCGCAGTTGCTGAGCTTGAAGGAGTGGTCATGCGCCGAATTGTTCTCGCCCTCGCCGTCATCGTTGGATCGGTCACGCTGGGTGCCCAAGCGCCGTCCGCTCCTGGTCACAGCGGCTACCTGCTGCCGCCGAAGGAGATTGTCGACATCCTCGACGCGCCGCCGCCGCCGGTCGTCGAGCTCAGCCCTGCGCGCGACGTGGTCGTGCTGCTCGAGCGCGCGAGCATGCCAACGATTGCCGAACTCTCGCAACCCGTTCTGCGGCTGGCCGGACTGCGCATCAACCCAAAGACCAACGGACAGCATCGGTCGGGTGCCGCCGTTTATCCGCGATATCGCAGTTTCACGATTAAGGCGGTCGCCGACGGATCAGAGCGGAAAGTCACGCTTCCGCCATCGCCGTCGCTGGCGTGGATCGGCTTCTCGCCCGACGGCAAGCGCTTCGCATTCACGCAGCACCGCGACAACGCCATCGAGCTGTGGATCGCCGATACGACCTCGGGCCAGGCCAAGTCGGTGACGACGGCACCGTTGAACGCGGCGTTGGGAACGCCGTGCGAATGGGTTGGCGTCGGCGGGTCGCTGCTGTGCGAGTTCGTGCCCGCCAACCGCGGCGCGGCGCCCACGGCCGGCGTGCCCACCGGCCCGAACATCCAGGAGCATCGCGGCGGCATCGCGCCCGTCCGCACCTACGAGGACCTGCTGGCCAGCGCCCACGACGAAGCGCTCTTCGACTATTACGCCACCAGCCAGCTCGCGTTCGTTGACGCCGCAAGCGGTCAACGCACTGCGGTGGGCACGCCCGCCGTCTTCGATACGGCGGCACCGTCGCCCGACGGCCAGTTCATTCTCGTCCGTCGCCTGCGGCATCCCTATTCCTGGCTCGTGCCGTACAGAAATTTTCCGGCGAGCGTCGAGGTGTGGAATCGGCAGGGCGCGGCGGTCAAGCAGATCGCGGAGCTGCCGGTGGCCGACAACGTCCCGAACGGCGGCGTGATGCCAGGACCGCGCAGCTTCCAATGGCAGCCGCTCGCGCCGGCGACCGTGGTGTGGGCTGAGGCGCTGGATAACGGCGACCCCAAGAACAAGGTGGCGCATCGCGACAAGGTGGTGACGATGAGCGCGCCGTTTACGGCTGCGCCAGCCGAGATGGCGCGCACCGAATATCGCGTGGGCAACGTGTCGTGGACCGACGCTGGCGCGGTACTGTTGACCGAAAACGATCGCGGCCGGCGATGGACTCGCACCTGGGTGATCGATAAACCAGGCGCGATGCCGCGCAAGCTGTGGGACCGCAGCCAGGAAGACTCCTACGGCAATCCGGGCACGCCGCAGCGGCATGATGGCGCTTCCGGTGTCTCGACCATTCAACAGAACGCCAACTCCATCTACCTCGCCGGCGTCGGCGCCGCACCGGAAGGCGCGCGGCCCTTCGTCGATCGGCTGGACCTCACCACGCTGAAGACCGAGCGCCTGTTTCAGACGACCGGCCGCTCCTACGAGACCGTGCTCGGCGTGCTGTCGGACGACGGTTCGAAGATTCTGACGCGCTACGAGAGCCGCACCGATCCGCCGAACGTCTATGTGCGCGACCTCAAGGCCGGCACGCGCCGGACCCTCACGTCGTACGCCGATCCGGCGCCGCAGCTCAAGGGCATCCAGAAGCAGCTCGTCACCTACAAGCGGAACGACGGCGTCGAGCTGTCGGCGACGATCATCACGCCGCCAGGCTGGACGCCGGCGCAGGGGCCGCTGCCGACGCTGCTCTGGGCGTACCCGCGCGAGTTCACGGATCCGGCCAACGCCGGCCAGGTCACCGCCTCCGCCGACCGTTACACCTCGATCGGCGGCCCGTCGCACCTGCTGTTCCTCACCCAGGGCTACGCCATCATCGACGACCCGACGATGCCGATCGTCGGCCCGGGCGAGACCGCCAACGACACCTACATCCAGCAGCTGGTGGCGAGCGCACAGGCCGCCGTCGACCGGGCGGTGAGCCTCGGCGTCACCGATCGCAATCGTGTCGTCGCGGGCGGCCACAGTTACGGCGGCTTCATGACCGCCAACCTGCTGGCCCATTCCGACATTTTCCGGGCCGGCCTGGCGCGCAGCGGCGCCTACAACCGCACGCTCACGCCGTTCGGCTTCCAGAACGAACAACGCACGTTCTGGGAGGTGCCGCAGATTTACGCGGCGATGTCGCCGTTCAACTTCGCGCATAAGGTCAACGAGCCGATCCTCCTGATCCACGGCGAAGCCGACGACAACAGCGGCACGTTCCCGATCCAGTCGGAACGGTTCTACATGGCGCTCAAGGGCCACGGCGCGACGGTGCGCTACGTGACGTTGCCGTTCGAAGCGCACGGTTATGCGGCACGTGAATCCGTGCTGCACACCGTCGCGGAAATGTTGAACTGGGCGAACGAGTTCGCGAAGAACGCCAAGCCGCGACCCACCACGAGCGTGCAGCAGTGAACCGCTCGACCCTGATCGCGCTCGTCGCGCTTGCCGTGTCGACGCCGGCCTTTGCCGACGTCACCGTCAAGTCAATCGGCGGCGGTAAAGGGATGGGCGTGTCCAGCTCGATGGCCACGACCACCTACATCAAGGGCAACAAGATGCGGACCGACACCGTGACCGGTGACACCACCCGCACGATGATCTTCGACGTCGACAACCAGCGGCTCTACTCGTTCGACTCCAAGAAGAAGGAAGCGACCTCCTGGAACATGCAGGAGTTTGCGGCGCAGATGTCGAAGTCGGTCGATACCTCCGGCATGAAGGCGACCGTCAAGCCGAACGGCCAGACCAAGGCGATCGCCGGCAAGACCGCCAGCGGCTACGACATCGCCATCGAAGTACCCGCGACGATGGGCGGGCAAAGCGGGATGAAGATGACCGTGATGATGAACGGCCCGATGTGGGTGGTGAAGGGCGCTCCCGGCACGGCGGAGTACCTGGCGTTCTACAAAGCGGCGCTGGAGAAGGGCTTTATCTTCAGCGATCCGCGCGCCGCGAAGGGCGCGCCGGGCCAGGCCAAGGCGACGGCGGAAATGTACCAACAGCTGCTCGCCTCGGGCGGCATTCCGTACGAAACCGAGTTCACCATGAAAATGGGTGGCGACGGCCCGATGGCCGCCGCAATGGCGAAGATGGGCGGCATGTCGATGACGAACACGGTCGAATCGGTGGTGACCGGCGCCTTGGCCGCCGATTTGTTTGCGCCGCCGGCCGGTTACAAAATCACAGAGCAAAAATAGTTTCTTGTCTTCCTATCTCTCCCTGCTGCGGCGCGATCCCGCCAGTGTGATCGCGGTCGAGCTTCGCCCGCCGCGGGCGGAGCTCGAAGCGGCGGCCGGCATGGACGCGTGGATCGACGCATACCATGCCATCCGCTCGCTCACCCGGCACGACGTGCGCGTCATGCTCACCGACAGCGCCGTCGGGGCGCAGGAAGAAAACAACCTGCGGCACCTCGTCGCCAACCTCGGCGACAGCGTCGATCGGCGCCGCATCATCCCGTTTCTCACGACCAAGCACTCGCTCGAATTCTGCCTGGCCTATGCGGACCAGACCGCGCAGAGCGGGTTTCCGTCGCTCGTGGTCCTTGGCGGCGACAAGCATCTCGGGCGGCCGCGCTGCCTCGAGCACGCGTGGCAACTGCGCCAGATGATTCGCGCGCGCCACCCCGAGCTCGAGCTTGGCGGCTGGGCCAACCCCACGGCGGACCCCAGGGGCCAGGTCGAGTTCCTGTTGCAGCCCGACGTGAGCGCCGATTTCTACCTGACACAGATCGTTTCGCATCATCAGGCCGATCGGGTCGAAGCATTTCTCGCCGCCGGGCGCAGCAACGGGCTCGAGCTGCCCGGCGTGTTCGGCGTGTTCTTCTATCGGAGCGCGAACCCGAAGACGCTCCAGATTCTGAACCAGTTCCTGCCGGTGCCAATCGAAGGGCTGACCCGGGAGTTCGCCGACGGCGCCACGCCCATCGACGTCTGCGCGAGGACCATCCGGAAGCTGATCGACCTCGGCGCGCGCCATTTCTACGTCAGCAACTTGCCCGTGAAGAAGACAGCGGCGACGTTGAATGCGATACTAGAGAAAGCCGCCTTAACTCTTAACTCTTAACTTTTAACTCTGCACGGCACCCCATAAAGGGGTGCCCTACAAACTCCGAACTCTTATGGGCAAGTTCTACGACTCCGTCCCCGTCTCCGCCATCGTCCGCATCCGCGACATGATGTACACCGTCAAGGATCCGTTCCGCCTCGATCAGGGCGACGTTTCTTTTGACGCGCCCGAGACCTTCAAGCAGGCGGTCGCGAAAGCGATGACCGACAATCGCACGCACTACCTGCCGACCGCCGGCATCCCGCCGCTGCGCAAGGCGTTCGCGGAGAAGATGCGGACCAAGAACCACATCCCGGTTGAATCCGACGATGAGATTCTGGTCACCAATGGCGGCACGCACGGGTTGTACGCGGTGTTTCATGCGTTGCTGGAACCTGGCGATGAAGTCATCGTTCCCGACCCGGAATGGCCGCCGACCATGGCGATGATCCAGGCCGCGGGCGGGAAGGCGGTGCAGGTCCCGTTGCGCGAGGATTTGCGCTTCCGCTGGAACATCGACGAGTTGGAAAAGGCGATCACGCCGAAGACGCGCGTCCTCTATTTGAATTCACCGAACAACCCGTCTGGCGGGGTGTTGACGCGCGACGACCTCGAGCGCCTGGCCGCGATCGCGCGCGAGCGCAACCTGTGGGTGGTGTCGGACGAAGCCTATGAAGACGTGATTTATCGCGGTGAGCACGCCAGCATTGCGTCGCTGCCCGGAATGTACGACCGCACCATTCCGGTTTACACCATGAGCAAGTCGTACGCGATCACCGGCGTGCGGGTCGGCTACTTCGCGATCAAGGACAAGGCGCTGCGCGATCGGGCGCTCAAGCTCGTGCTCTACACGACCAGCAACGTCTCATCGATCGCGCAGTACGGCGCGGTCGGCGCGCTGGAAGGCTCGCAGCAGTTCATCGCGGACTTCAAGAAAGAGCTGCAGTTCCGCCGCGACATGTTCTACACCGGCCTGCAGGAAGCCGCGCCGGGCATGTTCTCAGGCAGTCCGCCGGACGGCGCGTTCTACGCGTTCGTGAAGATCAATCCCGAGGCCGCGAAGAACGCCGGCATCGCCGGCGCCAGTCGCGCCGGAGCCTCGGCGGAGGCGGGCGATTCGTTATCGTGGGCGATGGCGGAGTACCTGATCAAGCACGCGCGGATTGGCTGCGTCCCGGGCGTCGACTTCGGCGCCAATAGTGAGGGCTACATCCGGTTCTGCACATGCCGCTCACGGGAAGAGCTCACGGGTGCGCTGGCGTCGATGACGGAAGCCCTTTCGCGGGTCGCGACGCCCTAACCTTGCAACAGCCGTATAATCGGCTGGTCCGCACAAGCCGTGAGCCTTGAAACCGGTACTCGCCTCGGCGTGTACGAGCTGCTTGGTCCGATTGGGTCCGGCGGCATGGGCGAGGTGTATAAAGCCCGCGACACACGCCTGAATCGCATTGTCGCGATCAAGGTGCTGACCGCCACCGCCCTCAACCGACCCGAAGCGCGAGCCAGGTTTCAGCGCGAAGCCCTCGCGATCGCGGCCATCAATCACCCGCACATCTGCACGTTGCACGATATCGGCCATGAAAACGGCGTCGATTTCATCGTCATGGAGTACGTGGAGGGCGAGACGCTGGCCTGGCGCATTTCGCGCGGGAGCATTCCCGTGGCGGAGGCCATTCTCTACGCGCGCGACATTGCCAGGGCGGTTGACGCCGCGCATCGGCGCGGCGTCATCCATCGCGACCTGAAACCCTCGAACATCATGCTCACGAAGACCGGCGCGAAACTGCTCGACTTCGGCCTGGCGAAACTGCGCCAGGTGGAAGATACGCCGCCCGGCCAGGAATCGCCCACCAAGACCGCCGACCTCTCGCACGATGGCGGGGTGATCGGAACATTGCGGTACATGGCTCCGGAAGTGTTGAAAGGCGGCGAGGCGGACGCGCGATCCGACGTGTTTTCGTTCGGCGCGGTGTTGTACGAAATGCTGACCGGCGAGCCGCCCTTCAAAGGCACGGGCAACGCTCGCATCGTCGCGGCGATCCTCACCGAAGAGCCCCGGCCTGTTCTGGACTTGCGGGCTGAGGTGCCGCCGGCCCTTGATTGGATTACGCGGACCTGCCTCGCCAAGGACCCCGACGATCGATGGCAGGACGCCCGCGAAGTCGTACGCCAGTTGAGCCTGCTCGAACAGGGACAGGCGAGCCCCGTCACGCCGACGCCGCTGGCGCCTCGGGCGCAGCCCAAGCGATCACGCGTGCCGGCCTGGGCCATCGCCGCTGCGGCCGCACTCGCGGTGGCGGCAGTGCCGAGCATGTGGCGTCAGAGCGCACCGGCCCTGGTTGCTCCCGCTGCTACCGGCGGGGCGGCGCCGCACGTTGTCGTGCTTCCATGCCGGCCGATTGGCGACGTCTCTGCGGCCGATCGCGCGCAGTGTGACGGCCTGGCCGCTACCTTGACGGCCATGCTCGGTCAGCTGACGACGACGCAGACCTTGCAGGTGACGCCTGCCAGCGAAGTGCATCGCCGCGGCATCACCAGTGTGGACGATGCCCGGCGCCAGCTCGGCGCGACCCTGGCTCTCGAAGGGAGCCTGATGCGCGCGGGCAGCGATTTGCGCGTGACCTACGCACTCGTCGACACGAGCACCCGGCGGCAACTGGATGGCGTTACGCTCACCGCCGGCGTGTCGGATCCCTTTGGCGTCCAGGATCGATTGGTCCGGTGGGCGACCGGCGCCTTGCAGGTGACGGTGGATGCCGCCGAGCGCGCCAATGTCAGCCTGCGTACGACGCAATCGCCGGACGCGTACGCGTTTACCCTGCAAGGGCGCGGCTATCTGCTGGATTACCAGCGCGCCGGCGCCATCGACATCGCCATCGGCCTGTTCAAGCGGGCGCTGCAGTCGGACCCTCGCTACGCGACGGCGCATGCCGGACTCGGCGAAGCCTACTGGCTCAAGTACGAGGCGACTAAAGATCTCCGCCTGGTGGAGGAGGCGCGCTCGGCGTGCCGGCAGGCACTCAACCTGGATCCGAAGCTGGCGGCGGCCTACGTCTGTGCCGGCACCATCGAGAGCGGAACCGGCGAATACGAACAGGCGATCGCCCTATTCGAGCGCGCCCTGCAGATCGAGCCGGCGAGTGACGACGCGTATCGGCTGCTGGCGCGGGCGCAGGAAACGCTCGGCCGGGGCGACGCCGCCCTCGCCACCTACACGCAAGCCGTCCAGCTCAGGCCACACTATTGGGCCACACACGTCTGGCTCGCAGCCTTTCATCGCAGCCGCGCGAACTATACCGACGCGGCGCGGGAATACGAGCGGGCGATCGCGCTCACGCCGGACAACGCGCCCGTCCGCGGCATCCTGGCGGGGATGTACATGTTTCTTGGCCGTTACGACGACGCGCTGCGCGAGTGCCAGCAATCGCTCGATCTCGCGCCGTCATACATCACTTACGTGACGCTCGGGATGACGCACTATCGGATGCGGCGGTTCGACGACTCCGTGGCGGCGCTCGAACACGCCAGCGCGCTGCTGGAGGATTTCCGTACTGTCGGCAACCTGGCGCGGGCGAATTACTGGGCCGGCCGCCGCGACCGCGCCCGTGAACTATTTGAAGACGCCATCCGCCTGGGCGAGCGCGAGCTCGGCGTCAACCCGCGGAGCGACGAGGTCCATGTCGCGCTCGCCGATTACTATGCGCGGGTCGGCCGCCGCGACGAGGCGCTCAAACATCTCGGCCTCGCGCGATTGGACAATCCGCATTTCATGTTCTTCGCGGCGATGGTTTACAGCCAGCTTGATGACCTGGCGCGCGCGCGCGGCTGGCTCGACAAGGCGCTGGCGGCGGGTCTGCCGCCCGCCGAAGTCAGCGGCTGGATCGACGTGGACAAGTTGCGGATGTGACGTCCTAACCCCCAGGAGGACCCATGAGTGGACTGAGTTTCGTCTTGCTTGCAGTTGTGGCCGTGATGTCGTTCGGCGCTCAACCAAAGCCTCCCGGCAAGGCCGGCAAGGTGGTCAATGTCGAGATTATCGTCAACACCATCGACGCGCACGCGACGTTGTGCAAGTCCGGCAAAGTTCTGCCCACCACTGTGCTCGTCGCCGGTAGAGCGGTTCGCCACTGCGTCGGTGGCGTCCTGCTCGATCACGACGTCGACGAGACCAAGAATCCAGCGGCCTTCAAGCAGACGCTGGTCCACGTCTCGGCCGGCGATTCGATTCGCTGGTTCTCGAAGACGTCGTTTCGGGTCGTGCAGGTGCGGAGGCATGCACCGATGCTGGTGGGCGCTCCTGCCTACCCATTTCTGGAAGAGATGCCGGTGCAGTTCACGAACGAAGTGACGTCGGGCACGGTGCTCGACCTCGCCTACGAAATGGTTCAGCAGTACAAGGTGTCGTTCGAGATCGAGAAGCCGGGCAACCGGGTCGATCCGGATGTGGTCTGCTCGTTCTAGCGCGGCGCGCAGGGACGCTCAGGCGCCGATGAAGATCACAAGCCGAACTGCCTGAGGTGATGGTCGGTGTGCCGCGCGATCAATACGCCGTAGGCGTTGTGGGTGAGGTTGCCGAAGGCGGGATGGTCCGCCAGGGTCGTGCCCTGGCTGACCGCGCCCAGCCGCGACATCAATTGGACGTAGGCCCGATGCTCGTCCGCCAGTACCGCACCGTCGCATCGCGCGACGAGCTCCGGCGCTGTCGGAGCGCCCTTCGGGAAAGGCAGCGCGTAGATGACGAGCTGCTTGATGCCCGGGTATCGCAACGGCAGGTTCTTCGACTTCACCTTCAGGTCGCCGAGAACCATCCGATAGCTGTCGTTGAGGTGGGCCATCATGCCGCTGGCGTTCATCTTTCCCCACACCGGCCTGGTGCTGTCGTTCAATCGTCCGGCACGATCGAGCATCGACGCTCGCACTGCCGCGTCCCAGATCGTCATTTGAGATGCCTTCCGCCATCGACGCGAATGGTTTCCCCGGTCACGAAATCGGTTCCCACCAGGAACAACACTGCTTTCGCGATCTCGGCCTCGCCGCCCCAGCGCCCGAGCGGCGTCGACTTCGCGACGGAATCGCTTTCGTCCGCCGACATTTCCGGCGGCGCGAGAATCGGCCCCGGGGCGATCGCGTTCACCAGGATCTGATCGCGCGCCAGCTCGGTGGCCAGCGCTTCGGTCAGCGCCTTCACGCCCGCTTTGGCGACATAGTACGGCAAGTAGCCTTCGTAACGCGGGCGGCTGCTCGCGACGAGCCAGTCGGCGAAATTGATGATGCGCCCGCCGCCCTTCTTCATGTGCGCAGCCGCTGCGTGTGAGCAGAGAAACGACGCGCGCAGGTCAACCGACAGTTGCCGATCCCAGTCCGCCTCGGTCAACTCCGCAAACGGCTTGGAGGCGTAGAGCGAGGCCATGTTGATCAGAATGTCGAGGCGTCCCAGCTCGCTGACCGCGGCGCCGACCAGGCGACGGCAGTCGCCCGCGCTCGTCACATCGCCCTGCACCGTGATGGCACGCCGGCCCGCCGCGCGCACCGCCGCGGCGGTGTCATCGGCCTCGGCGCGCGACCGGTTGTAGACCAGCGCCACATCAGCGCCGCCCGTCGCGAGTGCGGCCGCGACCACCGCACCGATCCGCTTGCCGCCGGTTATGAGGGCGACCTTGCCAGCGAGTTCCATATTGAAATTCACTACACAGAATCACAGAAACACTGAAACACTGAAGAAAAAACTCAATGCCAGAAGAAACCACAATGATCACGAAGCTCACCGCGAAGAAAGGCATCCGATCAAAGCGTTTCCGTGTTTCTGTGTTTCTGAGTTTCCGTGGATGTATTTACTGGCCGCGCTCGGGCATCGTGAACGGCCGCTGCACGCGCGCGATGCTCCGACCGCTCGTCATGATGTCCGCGCGGGCGACGTAACGGCCAGGCAGCAGCGAATCCGTCGGCACTATCGCGCGCGCGACCGCCCATCGCTGGTTGGCGGGCGCCGTCACTTCTGCGGCCGCGCTCACCAGCGCGTCGTCGCCGTCCGCCCGCGTGATGACGATGCGCACGGCGTCAGGCAACTGGCCGCGATCGTTCGCGTGCATCTCCAGATACGCCATCACCGGGGCAGCGCTGATGCGATCGATGAACGGCTCCAGCGCATCGCCGGGACGCGCCGGCGGCGGCGCCAGGATCAAGTCGCTGAGGCTGACGCCCTCGGCCACGGTAATGCGGGCAGTGAACGGGCGCTCGACGCTGCCCTGCCGCCCCAGCGGGTCGATCGCGCCGGCGCGCAGCGTGTAGGTTCCGGGCGCGACGATCGCGCTGAACGCATACCGTCCGGCGCCGGCCTCCTGCGCCGCCGTCGCGGCAATCACGCCGCGCCCGTCGATCAGCACGAACCCTAGCAACGAGGTTAGCGCATCGGCTTCCGCGCTCACGACTACGCGCAAGCGGGGCGAGTCGGGCTCGGCAAACGCATACGTGGCCACCCGCACCGGTAGCTCCGTCGCGACGGTCAAGGTCCGCAACAGCGTCACCAGCCGCGCGTCGCGGGCGAGCGGCGAGGGCAGTGCGGCGGGCAAGGTGAATC
>JANOZI010000149.1:0-2649 GCA_031429375.1 Acidobacteriota bacterium
CACGCCGCGCTGCACGGTGAAGCCGAACTTTTCGAGCTGCGCGGTCAGGTAGCGCGAGGTCTCGACCTCCTGCATGCCGAGCTCGCCGAAGCTGAACACCGAGTCCACCATCTCCTGGGCGAGCTTGGCCATCTCGTCGACACCCTTGACCGCTTCGGTCTTGTAACCGGCCAGCTTCGGATTCGTCTGGGCCGATGCGACGGACGTGACCAACGACAACACACTCACCATCGCGAACAGTTGTTTCAACGGTTTCATTTCGACTCCTCTGGCGCGCCTGTGAATTCAGCGTCTCATTCTAGCCCGGACCATTCATGAAGGCCCCGGATAGTCCGCCCTTCGGGCTTCGACTCAGGCCCGATTCTCGGGCCTTCGCTCAGGACTCGCCCGGGCGACGTCTTGAGGACCGCGCGACGCGCGGTATCGAAACCGGCGGCAACGAGAAGCCACTTGCCGCCGGCGCATTATGAACGAAACGCGCAGCGTTCGTGAATAATGCGGGCTAGCGGCAAACCCGCGATCAGAACTTAGGCGTAATGCCCATGTTGTGCATGATGAACGCGTATATGTCGGCCGTCGCCTCGATCTGCTTCGTGACGTTGCTGGCGCCGTGCCCCGACTTGGTTTCGATGCGGATCAGCACGGGAGTGTCCGGGCTGGCGGCCTTCTGCAGCGTTGCCGCGTACTTGAACGAATGCGCCGGCACGACGCGGTCGTCGTGGTCGGCGGTCGTGATCAGGGTGGCCGGGTACTTCGCCCCCGCCGTGATGTTGTGCAGCGGCGAATAGGCGTAGAGCGCCTTGAACTCCTCGGCGTTGTCGCTCGAGCCGTAGTCGGCAATCCAGTTCCAGCCGATCGTGAACTTGTGGAAGCGCAGCATGTCCATCACGCCGACCTGCGGAATGGCGACGCGGAACAGGTCGGGCCGCTGGTTGATCACGGCGCCCACCAGCAGGCCGCCGTTCGAGCCCCCCTGCGCGGCCAGCTTCGCCGGCGACGTGTACTTGTTGGCAATCAGCCACTCCGCCGCGGCAATGAAGTCGTCGAACACGTTCTGCTTCTTCGTCTTGGTGCCGGCGTCGTGCCAGGACTCGCCGTATTCGCTGCCGCCGCGCATGTTGACGCTGGCATAGACGAAGCCCTGCTCGAGCAGCGCAATCCGCAGCGAGTTGAACCCCGGGGTGGTGGCGATGTTGAAGCCGCCGTAGCCGTACATCAGCGTCGGGTTGTTGCCGTCGAGCACCAGGCCCTTCTTGTGGACCAGGAACATCGGCACCTTCGCGCCGTCCTTGCTGGTGTAGAAGACCTGCCTGGTTTCGTACTGATTGGTGTCGAGGCCGGGAATCTCCGGCGCCCGGAACAGCGAGCTCTTCCGCGCTGCCACGTCGTAGCGGAAGATCGAAGTGGGATACGTGAACGACGTGTAGTTGTAGAACAGCGACGTGTCGTCCATGTTGCCGGCGAAGCCGCTGACGCTGCCAAGGCCGGGCAGATCGATCTCGTTTTCGAGCGCGCCTTCGAGGTTGTGCACGTAGGCCTTCGAGGCGACGTCCTTCATGTAGGTCGCAATCACTTTCCCGCCCGCCACCGCCACGCTGTCGATCGTGTCGGACTTCTCCGGCAGGATCACCTTCCAGTTGTCCGGCGCCGGCCGGGCCGGGTCGATACGCACCACGCGGCCGTTCGGTGCGTTGTTGTCGGTGAACACGAGCAGCTCGCCGCGCACGCTTTCGAGCACGCTGTAGGTGTCGTCGCCGATAGTGGGAATCATCGGCAGGAATTTCGAGCCGGGCTTCGCCAGGTCCTGCACGAACAAGGCGTTGCCCTGCTTGCCGGTGCCGCGATCCGAGACCTCGAGAATCGCAAAGCGCTCGTCTTCGGTCGTGTCGAGCGTGTGGAAGCGCTGCGGGTTCCTGGGATCCTCGAACACCAGCTCGTCCTGCGACTGCGGCGTCCCGATGCGGTGATAGAACACCTGGTGGTTCTCGTTGACCGACGACAGCTCCTTGCCCTTCGCCGGAGCCGGATAGCGGCTGTAATAGAAGCCGTTGCCGCGCCACGCCACGCCCGAGACCTTGACCCATTCGATTTTGTCGGCGAGCGGCTTCCGGGTGGTGAGGTCGAGCACGTTGTAGTCCTGCCAGTCGGAGCCGCTGCGCGACACGCCGTAGACGGCCAGCTTGCCGTCTTTCGACGGCGCGAACGCGCCGAGGCGCACGGTGCCGTCGGCCGACCACGTGTTCGGATCGAGCAGCACTTCCGGCGTGCCGTTCAGGCCCTTCTGGATGTAGAGCACGCTCTGGTTCTGCAGGCCGTTGTTCTTCGAGAAGAAGTAATACTCGCCCTTGCGCGACGGCGACGAGAACTTGGCGTAGTTGTAGAGCGCGTTGAGCCTCTTCAGCAGCTGCGCGCGGTAGGGAATTTTCTCGAGGTAGGCGAACGTCACCTTGTTCTGCGCCTCGACCCATTTCGCCGTGTCGGCGGACGTGTCGTCTTCGAGCCACCGATAGGGATCGGGCACCTTGGTGCCGTGGTACGTATCGACGTGGTCAACCGTCCGCGTCGCCGGATACTGCAGCCCTTGGGCCGCGACCGTCGCCGACAGGGCCGCGGCAGCCAGACCAACCTTCAGTGTCGTCTTCATGCCGG
>JANOZI010000150.1:0-9458 GCA_031429375.1 Acidobacteriota bacterium
GATCGCGAGCTGGCCGCCGAGCTCGCTGCCATCCCCTATGCGGGGCTGGCGGTCGTGGCATTCGCGTACCGGGCGTCGTCACTGCCGCGGCCGCTCGACGGCTACGGCTATCTCGTCACCCGCGCCGAACGCCTCGCCACCGTCGGTGTGCTGTGGGAGTCGTCCATTTTCCAGGGCCGCGCCCCGGACGACTCCGTCCTGTTGAGGGTGTTTCTCGGCGGAGCGCTTCAACCCGGCGTGATGGCGCTCGATGAATCGACGCTGGCGGCGGTCGCCCGCACCGAGCTCGGCACGGTGATGGGCCTCACGGCAATTCCGATCCGGCACTGGGTCTTCCGATGGCCGGCCGCGATCGCCCAGTACACCACCGGGCATGCCGAGCGCGTCTGCGACATTCGAGCGCGGCTGGCGATGCATGCCGGCCTCCATCTCTGCGGCACTGCCATCGACGGCGTGTCGTTCAACCACGCTATTGCCACCGCGCGGCGCACCGCGCGTGTGGTGGCCTCAGGACTGACTGCATAACATGACGACCCGCCACGTGATTGTCGTGACCTACGGCGAGCCGCCGTCACCGTCTTTCGTCGATCAGCTGACCTACTCGTGGCGCATCCTGCTCGGACTGACGCGCACCGTCGCGAAGATTCCGCCCGCCGCGATTCCGTTCATCGCGTTGTCACGCGCGCGCGGGCGCCGCCGGCTGTGGCGGGAACAGGCGTATCGCTCGCCGCTCGAGCCGATCACCCATGCGCAGGCCGCGACGTTGCGCGGCGCGCTCCAGCAGGCCGATCCCGCTGTCGAGTGGAAGGTGCATGTCGCCTACGAATTTCGCCATCCGATGGTTGATGCGATTCTCGCCACGGTTCCTGGCGACGACCCGGTCTGGATTGCGCCGATGTATGCCGCCGATTCGGCGTTCACCCACGAGCTGTCGAGGCAGGCGGCGGCCGCGGCGGCAGCGAGGCAAAACCGGCGCGCGGCAGTGATCGTCTTGCCGGCGCTCGAGCCCGACGCGCTCGCCGACATGTCCGCCCGTCATGTCATCGGCTGTCTGGAAAATGATCGTGGTGACTACCAGAAGACCGCGCTGGTGCTGGCGGCGCACGGCACGCTACTCGAGCCCGAGCGGCCGATTGAAACCGGCCGCGCCAGCACCGAGCAGCTCTGCGACGCCATCGCGGCGCGCCTCTCGTCCACCTTCGGCCTGATCGCCAACGGTTGGCTGAACCACACGCGCGGCGGCCGTTGGACCGAGCCGCCGATTGAGGAAACTCTGAAGCGCGTCCGCGATGCAGGGTTTTCGAAAGTCGTGTACTACCCGTACGGCTTCCTGGCGGACAATGCCGAGAGCCAGCTCGAAGGGCGGTTGGCGGCGGCGGCACGGCCTGAATTGCAGATCCAATTTCTTCCATGCCTTAATGGTTCCGCTGAACTGGCGGCCGCGATGGCGCGCCTGATCACCGGCGGCGCGGTCGTCGCACCGGCCTCGAACGGAGAAGCATGCCATGAGTTGCCCGCACATCTCGCGCGTCACGCCGACTCCGTCTCGGACCGACGGGTGTGAAGAGTGCCTGAAGATCGGCGCCACGTGGGTCCATCTTCGGCTCTGCCTGCACTGCGGCCACGTCGGCTGTTGCGACAGCTCGCCCAATCACCACGCCACTAAACATTTTGAAGCCACCGCGCACCCGATCATCGCGTCGTTCGAGCCGGGCGAGCGCTGGGCGTGGTGTTACGCGGATGAGGCGGCGGTCGTCATTCCCGCCGCAGCCCGCCAGTTCCTGCGATGACGGCGTGACCGAGGACGGGTTTCTCTTGATCGAGAGCTGCCGGACCGAATTCGTCCTGCGTTAGTCCTGAGCGAGTCCGTCGAACGGCGCGTGAGCGCGTTTGGCGAGCGAGTCGAACGGCGCTGATCTCGCTCACTTGGTCGGTGCAAATCCCTTCCGCACCGAACGGCCCCAGGCGGTGTTGCCGCGAAAGTAGTCGAACATCCCCTTGAGCCGCCACCATGTGGTCAGTTGCCGGTAGCCGAAATTCTCCAACACCCCATACGCGGACAGGATCAACAGGTCGGCGATTCTGGGATACCGGCGGAACGACAGCTCCTCGAGCGCGACCGCGGCCACCGAGAGCAGGGTGCCATACACCACCGCGGCAAGGAAGAACAACTGCGCGAATCGCACATCGAGCAGGCCGAGGGGCACGGCGGCCACTGTCAGCACGTACCCGGCTGCCTCGACCGCGGGTCCGACGGCTTCGAAGATCAAGAAGTAGGGCATTGCGACGAGGCCGACCACGCCGTAGGACGGGTTGAACAGCATGCGGCGGTGAAAACCGACGACCTCCAGCGTGCCGCGCTGCCAACGGTTACGCTGCCCCCCGAGCACATGCAGCGACTCTGGCACTTCCGTCCAGCAGGTCGGCTCCGGTTGAAAGACAATCCGGAAGCGCCGCCGGCGCTGGCGGTAAAACTGCTGCAGGCGCGTGATGATCTCCATGTCTTCGCCAATCGTGTCGGTGCGGAAGCCCTCGACTTCCACCAGCGCCTCGCGCTTGAAGAGGCCGAACGCGCCCGAGACAATCAACAAGCCGTTCACCGCCGAATGCGCGACGCGGCCGGCCAGGAACGCACGCAGGTACTCGACCGTCTGGAACCTCGCGAGATGGCTATCGGGAAGCCGCACCTCGGTCACCCGGCCGCGCTCGACCCGGCAGCCGTTGGCGATGCGCACGATGCCGCCCGCGGCGATGGTGTCGGGATCTTCGATGAACGGCAGCACGGTGCGGCTCAGCGCATGCTCCTCGAGCAGCGAATCGGCGTCGATGATGCACACCAGCGGATAACGGGCCGCGTTGATGCCGGCGTTGAGGGCATCGGCCTTGCCGCCGTTCGCCTTGTCGATCAACACCAGGTCCGGGTGAGCGAGCGATCGGTAGATGCCGCGCACCAGCTCCGTGGCGATCGGCTGCGCATGGCTCGCAGGCGCCGGCATCAGTTCGAATGCGCGCGCGGCAACCTCGAGGGTGCCATCCGTCGACCCGTCAATGACGATGATCACTTCGAATTGCGGGTAGTTCAGCAGCAGCAGCGCCTGCACGCTGCTGGTCAGCGTCGCTTCCTCGTTGAACGCCGGCACGACGATGGAGATGGCCGGGGTCGCCGACGAATGCATCACCGCCTCGAGATCCCGCGCCGTCCAGCGGTGGCGGTGGTGGCGAAGCTGGACGTACGCGACGACGCTGAACAGCAAATACAGCGTATTCAGCACGAGGAAGTAGGCGAGGATGGCCATTTCGAAAACGGCAATGGCGGCGAGCAGAGCGGCGTTCGCCGTCATGACGCCGGGGTGGTCACCGTCGGCGCCGACCAGAGCATTTGCCGGGCCAGATCCCCGGCCTGGCTCTCTTCGGCGGCACGCGCTTCCAGAGCCGCGCGGCCCGGAATGCCCAGCCGCTTCAACGCGCCGGCCGCCTCCGCCGCCGGCAGCCATTCGTCGTCGAGGCGCTCTGCCAGGTAGTTGACCGCGTCTTCGCGCCGGCCGCGGCCAAGCGCCCGGGCCGCCATCGCGCGCGCGTGCGGATCGCCGTCGTTGAGCGCCCGCAGCGCGAAGTAGTGGCTGCGCTCATCGAGGCCGATGGTGCCCAGCGCGCCGAGGGCAGCCGCCCGCACCTCGGCACGGTCGTCGGCGCACCATGCCACCAGCGGGTCAATCGCCTCGATCGTGCCGATCAGTCCAAGCACCTCTGCCGCGAGCCGGGCATGTTCGGGAGTTGCGTGCGCCATTTGCACCAGCGCGGTCGTCACCTCAGGGCCCAGATTGCGCAAGGCATCGACGACCCGCGCCCGCTGATGATGAGAGCCGTCCGCCAACCGCGCCAGCAGCAGCGGGATCGCCACCGCGCTTCCCAGCCGCCCCGCTGCATCCACGGCTGCCGCGCGCACCTCGGGATGGTCATCGTCCAGTGCCCGCAACATGGCGGTTTGCGACGACCGCTCCTCGATGAACCCCAGCGCCCTGATGGCATTGGCCCGCACCCACCACAGTCGATCGGTTGTTTCGGTTTGCCACTGGGCGACAAGGCCGATGCACTGGGCGGCATCCCGGATGTGCGCGACCAGGGTGCCGCGTGCGGAATGGAGCGGCGCCAACAACAGCTCGGCCACGATCCGCCGCTCGAACGCGGCCAGCCGTTGCAGTGCCGCGCGTGTCTCGTCGGTCAGGCCCCCCTGAACGATGGCATCGATCACCGGCTGATAGCGCGCGATCACGCGCCCGCGCCGTTGCCATTTCCGCTCACGGACGACGCGTTGAATCACCAGTACGAGCATCAGCGCCGCCAGCAGCAGCGCCGTTCCCGCGAGGAACGGCACCAGCACCCGTTGCACGACGTCAGCGATTTCAAGCATCAGCGTCGTGGATGGTACCCGGCCCCGCCCTTCCCTGCCTGTGCTCTACTGCACAGCCGCGGCCATCGCGTTCCGCAATACTGCGAGGGACGATGCTTCATCTGACCACTCGACGGTTGACCGTGCTTCTGATCGTGCTGATGTGCGCGCCGGTGCCGCTGCGCAGCGAGCAGGGCGTGGTCGCCGAGGCCCGCGCGGTGGCCGCGGCGGGCGACCACGCCCGTGCCATCGCCCTGTTGCAGGAGTTCGTACTCGGCGCACCGGGCGACGACGACGCGCGGGTGCTGCTCGGCACGGTGCTGTCGTGGGCGGGCCGCTACGACGAAGCGCGCGTTCAGCTCGCACCGGTCCTCGACCGCCGGCCAACCCAGGACGATGCGTTGATGGCGTCGATCAACGTCGAGCTGTGGTCCGATCATTTCGAACGGGCGGACGCGCTGGCTCGCACGGGACTCGAGCAGCGTCCCGCCGATCCGCGCTATCTGCTCGCGCGCGCGCGGGCGCTGGTGGCGCTGGATCGTCCGGCCGACGCGCGGCTCGTCCTGGAGCAACTGCATGCGATCGACCCCGGCAACGCGCCGGCCAACGCCCTCCGCCAGGGCCTGAAGGCGGGCCTCCGTCTGTGGCAGATTCGCACCGGCGTGGCGCTTGACTCGTTCAACGACAACCGTGCGGCCTGGCACGAAGCGCAGTTCGGCGTGAGCCGCACCACCGCGATGGGACCGGTATCCCTGAAGGCGTGGCGTGCCGACCGATTCGGCCTTCACGATCAGCAAGTGGAACTCGAAGCCTATCCGCAGATTAGGCCTGGCACGTACGCCTACGTCGCGGCGGCCGTTTCGCCTGATGCGATCCTGTACCCGCGATACCGCTACGCTGCCGATCTCTATCAACGCCTCGGCGCCGGCTTTGAGGGCTCCGCGGGCATGCGTCGCCTCGGCTTCGGCAACGGCGTCAACGTCTACGTTGGTTCGCTCAGCAAGTATTTCGGACGATGGATGGCGACCGGCCGCACGTTTATCACGCCAGAAGCGGCCAGTCGGGCGCGCACTTACCACGCCTCGATGCGGCGATACGTCGGCGACGAAGGAACGTGGGTCGCCGTTCGCTACGGCAAGGGCGCGTCGCGCGAGGAGCTGCGGACCCTCAACGACTTCGAGACGCTCGACTCCAGCGTCATCGCGGTGGAATCGACCGTCGTGCATCGCGCGCGCATCGAGTTGAACCTGCTTGCGTCCTACAGCCGCGAGGATCGCGTCGATCGGCGTGACTTGCGGCAGTACTCGTTGTCTTCGGGGCTCGCGTTCCGGTTCTGATCCGCGCCGATCACGTCAACAAGCGAGCGATGCGCGCCGTCAACTCTTGAGGGTCGAACGGCTTGGTCATGTAGTCGTGCGCGCCAAGCTCGAACGCGCGCGCCATGTCCTGCTCGCGCCCGCGGGCCGACAACACGATCACCCGGGGCCGCGGCGGGGGCGCGTCGCGCAACTGCATCAGCACTTCGAATCCGCTCAGCTTCGGCATCATCAGGTCCAGCACCAGCACGTCCGGGGTCTGATCCTGGATGGCGGCGAGCGTTTGCTCACCATCGAACGCCACCAGGGTCGTGTAGCCGGACGCCCGCAGCTGCGCGTCGACAATCCGGGTCACGTCAGGGTCGTCTTCCGCAATCAGAATCGTCGTGGGCGCGGTGGGCGTTCCGTCCGACTCGTTGCCCGATGCCGGACGGGGCACGCGATTGCGTTCCATCAACACCTGCACGCGAGCCGCGACGTCGGGCGCGCAGCCGGCGGCCTGTAAGTCGGCGATGAGCGTGTCCGGCTGACTGGCTGCGTCGGCGAGGCTCGCCACGTCCGTGGCGGGCGGAAGGTTGCCCTCGGCAGGGTTTGAAGCGCGGGCCGCGACGTCAACATCGAGGGCGGCCTGCACCGCGTCGACGAGAGTCGCGGCAATGACCGGGTCGAACGATCTGCTCGCCGTGCCGAGCAGATCCTCCAGGTCGAGCGACCGCAGGCTGATGGTCGGAAACCCGATCGTGCCGGCCAGCCCGCTCAGCCGGTGGACGGCCTGCGTCAAAGACGCCATGGCCTCGGCCTCCCTGCCCTCACTGACATCGCTGATGAGCGCGCGTAAGCTGTCGCAGCGGTTGGAAAACGTCGCGACAAAGTCACCGCGCGTCTCGTCGAGGACGGCAAACGGATCCGGACAGGCCGGGAGGCGATCGTCGGTCATGGTCGGACACCCACTCTATTCCACCTCGGGTGCGAGGGCAGCGCCCTCTTACATGATCGACGGGGTCGGCGGCGGCAGCAGGTACTGCTGATCGCGCAGCTCGCGGCTCAATTGCGAGTGGCGCTGGCGCCACGGCTCGAACCGGCGCGCAATCGCGTCAAGCAGCCGCGCCTTCTTCGACGAGCGTTCGTGCGCCGCGGCGCGATGGTAAAAGCCGGCGCCAAGCTTGGCGTACCAGGCAATCTGGTGGCGCGCTTTCATTTGATTTTCGAAGAACCCGGCCAGCAGCAGGCACTGCGCGCCGGCCGCTTCCATCATCGTGCTGTCGTGGATCAGGCTGGTGTCGATGACGAACGCGTCGAAGACTTCGCCCAGGGTGGCGGGGGTGGGGAGGTCGGCGGCCGAACCCGTCGAGACCTGCGCGTGATGGGCCAGCACGCTGGCGTTATACAGGAGCTCCTGCCGATCGACGTCGGCGTCGCAAACCTCCTGTAGACCGGCGACGAAGAACTCGAGCGTCTGCTTGTGATCGCTCGCAAGCAATTCCCGAAGCGGCTCCATGCACCCCTCCGTCAATCCTACGAGCAACTCACGTGCCGTACAGGTAGCCACAAAAATCGGCCCAAACCCGGGTCCTAGACCGTCGATTACCATTTTGTGTCCAGCTAGGGCGACAAAATTCGTCGCCGGGGTCTGACCCCGTCGTGGTCGCTAATCTCCTCCCTCCGCAATCGCATACAGCAACTGCGGATCGATGGGCTTCGACAGGTAGCCGTCCATGCCGGCGGCGAGGCAGCGCTCGCGATCGCCGGTCATGGCGTGCGCGGTCATGGCGACGATCCGGGTGTGGGCACCGGTCTTCTGCTCGTGCGCGCGAATCGCGGCGGTCGCTTCGAACCCGCCCATGACGGGCATCTGCACGTCCATCAGCACGAGATCGAACCTCTCGCGCGCCAGCGCGTCGAGCGCCTCCTGGCCGTCGGACACTACCGTCACCATGTGACCACGCTTGGTGAGCATCCGCATCACGACCCGCTGGTTCACCACCGTGTCTTCCGCGACGAGCACTTTGAGCGGCCGCACCGGCCCGGCCGTGAGCGCTTCCGGCTTTGGCGGGGCCGCCGCGGCGTCTTCGACCAGGTCGAACGAGGCAGTGAAGTGAAAGGTGCTGCCCGAGCCGGGCTCGCTCTCGACCCAGATGCGGCCGCCCATCAACGTGACCAGCGACATCGAGATGCCAAGGCCCAGGCCGGTGCCGCCAAACCTCCGCGTCGTCGATCCGTCGGCCTGCCGGAACGCCTCGAAGATGGTGGCGTGATGATCGGACTCGACGCCGATGCCGGTATCGGCGATCGCAAAGTGCAGCACGATCCCTCCCTCGCGGCGCGTTTCCTCGCAGACCGTCATGGCGACCTCGCCGCGGTCGGTGAACTTGATCGCGTTGCCAATCAGGTTGTTCAGGATCTGCTTCAGGCGAACCGGGTCGCCGACGATCACGGCCGGCAGGTCCGGCGCGATCGTATGGCGCAGCTCGAGCCCCTTCTGTTGCGCCTGCAGTTCGAACGGCCTGAGCATGTCGGAGAGGGCCTCGTGCAACGGGAAGGCGACGGCTTCCATCGTGAGCATCCGCGATTCGATCTTCGAGAAGTCCAGGATGTCGTTGAGCAGCGTCAGCAGCAATTGGGCGGAGCTCCGAACCGTGCTGAGACAGTCGGCTTGGTACGGCGTCAGCTCGGTTTCGAGCGCGAGGAGGGTCATGCCGATGATGCCGTTCATCGGCGTCCTGATCTCGTGACTCATATTGGCGAGGAAATCGCTCTTCGCGCGGGTCGCCGCCTCCGCGGCATCCTTCGCCCGGGCCAGCTCCTGCTGCGCCAGGGCGCGGTCCGTGGTGTCGCGGATGATGGTCAGGAAGCCGACCGGCCGTCCCTTGGCGTCGCGATCGAGCGACACGGACTGCTCGAGCGATTTTTCCACGCCGTTCACCGTCAGTTGGTACTCGAACGCCTTGACCGGCGTGCCAGTCTTGTAAACCTCCGTGTAGACGCCGCGCAACGTGGCAATGCGGTCGTCGGACTTCGAATTCTCGCTGAAGCTGGTGCCGATCAGCTCGTCTCTCGAGCGGCCGAACAGCCGGCAGAACGCGGTGTTGACGAACCGGTACCGTCCCGCGAGATCGACGACGGCGCACGCGTCTTCGATTTGATCCAGAATTTCGCGATAGCGCATGTCGCCGCCGTCCGGCGACCAGGCTGCTTCATCGACGTGATTGATTGGCCGCGCGATGGCGACAAAGCGGTCGCCCTCGGCATGTTTGACCAGTGAGATCGCCAGGTCGGCAGCGAATTCGTGACCGTCGCGGTGGACCACCGTGATGCGGCGCGAACCCGGGGATCTGCCGGCGGTGGCCTGGAGGCCTTGAGCATGGCGGCGGTGATTACGGACCGGAATGATGATGTCGGATTTGCGGCCCATCGCCTCTGCGCGCGTCCAGCCGAACAACCGCTCGGCGCCCGCATTCCACTCGGTGATGGTGCGCTGGGCGTCCTGCTCGATCCGGGCGTCGTCGGCCTGCTGTTCCATGCGGGTTCGGTCGTCTGTAGATTATCGGCAAATCCGCGATCGGAGGGCACCCCTTGTGCTGCCGGTCGCCGTAGTGACGGTCGCCGTAGGGCACCCCTTAAAGGGGTGCCGCTGTTTCCGATCGCCGTAGGGCACGCCTTTAGGGTGCTGTTTCCGATCGCCGTAGGGCACGCCCTGCTTCCCATCGCCGTAGGGCACCCCTTTAGGGGTGCCGCTCCGCGTTTTCACTCCG
>JANOZI010000151.1:0-11802 GCA_031429375.1 Acidobacteriota bacterium
CATCCGGGAACGCGCGGAGCAAACCGGGAATGTCGGACAGGATGACGAGGGCCTCCGCCTTGAAGGCGCCGGCCACCATCGCGGCGGCGCGATCGCCGTCGACGTTGATCGCTTCACCAGCCGTCGATGAGCCCGGCGGCGTCAGCACGGGGAAGTAGCCGGCGTCCATCAGCACCTTGAGCAAGCCGACATTGATCGTGTCGACGGTGCCGGTCCAGGCGTCGCGCAGCACCATGCGGCGGCCCTCGACGCGGATCCGCAGCGTGTCTTTGCGCGTGCCTTCGAAAATGCGGCCGTCAAGGCCCGACAGGCCGACGGCGTTGACGCCCTGACGCTGGAGCTTCTCGACCCACATCTTGTTGAGTTGCCCGCAGTACACCATCTCGAATATCTCCAGCGTCCGCCGATCGGTGCGGCGGCTGACGTGTCCGGTTTCGCTGGTCACAAACTGCGGCGGATGGCCGAGCGCCTCGGCCACGGCGTTGGTCGTCTGCGCCCCGCCATGCACGAGCAGTAACTCGGTGCCCGCCGCGCGCAGCGCCACGATGTCGGCGACCACGGCATCGACGTTGAGCGAAGTGCCTCCGCCCACCTTCACAACGATCATGTTCGTAGATCCGAAAGCATCACACAGAAACTCAGAAACACGGAAACACTGAATAAAGTTTTTAAGGTCCCTTGGACAAGCGGTATTCGAAAACCCGCTTCGGTGTTTCCGTGGTTCGGTGTTTCCGTGTGATGTATTTCAAATTGGGTGCAAGCCAGGAAAGTCGAGGCCGAGTGTTTCCTCCCACCCCATCATGATGTTGACGCACTGCAGCGCCGTGCCGGCCGCGCCCTTCATCAGGTTGTCGATCGCGCACAGCGCGACCACCCGGCCGGTCTTCGGATCCATCTCGAACCCGACGTCGGCGTAATTGCTGCCAGACAGAATCTTCGGCTCGGGATAGCGATAGAGGCCGGTACGGTCCTTGACGATTCGCACGAACGGCTCGTGTGCGTAGGCCTCGCGATACGCCTTCCACACCTCCTTTTCAGACGTGCCGGCCGTGACGAACACGTGGGCGGTGGCCAGCACGCCGCGGACGTTGTCGACCGCCGTCGCGCTCAGGTGGACGTCGGTCAGGATGTTTTTGAGCCTGAGCGCCTGCAGCACCTCGGCGGTATGGCGATGACCGGTCGGCGCGAAGCTGCGCATCACGCCCGCGCGCTCCGGATGATGGGTCGAGTCGCCAGATGCCGCGCCGCCTTCGCTGCTGCCGACCTTGACTTCGCAGATGATACCGCGGGCGGTGTCGATCAGGCCGGCGGCCGCCAGCGGCCAGATCGCCAGGGTGGTGGCCGTGGCATTGCACCCGACTCCGCTGACGTACTTGGTGGCGGCGAGCTCTGTGCGATGGAGCTCCGGCAGTCCGTAAACGAACTTCGCGAGCCAGGCCGGGCTGGCGTGCGGCTTGCCGTACCACGTGTCGTAGTCGGCCGCGTTTCGCAGGCGGAAGTCCGCGCTCAGATCCACCACCCGTTCGGCCAGCGTCGAGAGCTGATCGATCCGGCTCATCGCGCTGCCGTGCGGCAAGCCCAGGAACAGCACGTCGCACGGCTCGACCGCCTCGGCTCGCACGAACTTCAACTGCGTCCGCGTACGAAGGTTGGGATGCGTGAAATGAACGAATTGGCCATCGAGCCGCTCGCTCGTCACCTGCCTGACGTCCAGTTGCGGATGCGCCAGCGCGAGCCGCACCAGCTCGCCGCCGGTATAGCCGGACGCGCCGATGATCGAGACGGATACGCGGTTCTGCACGCAGCTAGTCTGTGTCTAGTCTGTGGCCTTAAGCGGACGCGCCTTCGGTGAGCGAGATCGACGCGAGGTGCCGGCCTTCGTCCGGCCAGCCGTTGGCGGCCGCCCAGCCCTCGGCTGCCACCTTCAGGCAGAAGTCCACCATGCGCTCGGGAATGTTCACGTTGGTGGGCGCGATGCTGTTGCGGAATTCCATCGTGTAGTTCACTTCGTTGACCAGCAGGCCGCGATCCGGGTCTTCGAACAGGTCGAGCGCCACCACGCCGCCGCCGCACGCCCGCGCCGCCCGCGTGCAGATGTCGGCGAGCTCGGGCGTGACCGGGCAGTTGCTGGAGGTCCCGCCGCGGGCGGTGTTGGTGATCCAGTTCGGCGAGGTGCGATAGATCGCGCAGATCGTCTCGGGGCCGACCTGGAACGCGCGAATGTCGCGGCCCGGCTTGTTCACATATGCCTGGATGTAAAAAATACTGTGGTGATAGCTGCCGAGCGTTTCCTTGTGCTCGAGAATCGTCTCGGCGGCGTCGCGATCGTTGACCTTGCTCAGCAATCGGCCCCACGAGCCGACGGTCGGCTTGAGCACCGCCGGATAGCCGAGCCGCTCGATCGCCTCGATGGCGCTTTCGGCCGTGTAGGCCACGAGCGCCGTCGGCTGCGGCACTCCCGCCGCGGCGAGTGCGCTGGTCGTCATCAGCTTGTTGCCGCAGATGTCGGCGCAGAGCGCGGTGTTCACCGTCTTCACACCCTGGTCGTTCAGGATCTTCAGGCTGTAGAGCGCGCGGCTGTGGTTGATGCAGCGTTCGACGATCACGTCGTAATGCTTGTAGGGCTGGTGGTCGACGTCGGTGATGTCGAAGATCAGCTTCTGATCGTCGATCAGATCCAGCGTGACGCCGCGGCGCTCGAAGGCCTCGAACAGCAGCTTCTCTTCGACGCGCACCCGGCTGTAGAGCACGCCGACGCGCGGCGGGCCGGCATAGCTACTCACCCCAGTCCTCTTCCTCCTGTGGCGCCAGCGCCAGCGTGAGGGGCTCGAGCGCCGTGATCTCGAGCTCGGCGCCGCAGCCGGGGCACTGCGTGATCTCGTTTTGCATCACCTTGTCGAGAGTGACATCGGCAAGACATTCGGGGCACTGCGCCTGCCCGGTAGCGGTTGGGAGAGACATCGGACTGACCTCTAGACTAGTGGCGTGTAGGTTCGATCTCTAAAGCGGGCCGTTCCTGCGGAACGGCCCCAGTACCTTCGGTGAGCAACGGTCGTCGCGACCAGCCATTGCGTTGATACGCTCCACCAGTTCAATCGTTGTGATGCAGTTCGTACTCGCGCTGCACCCTGGCGTTGTGCGTCGCGGCCTTCTGGTCGCGCTTCTTCGCCGCGCCGAGCGCCAGCGCATGGGTCGTCTCCGACTTCACGGCGGGGATCGAGATCAGCTTCTCAATCTCGGTGCTCTGGCACGCCGGACACGACGGCGGGTCCGAGCCGGGACGCACGAGCGTCTCAAATTCCTTGCTGCATTTCTTGCACGCGTATTCGAATATTGGCATCACAACTCCACGTCATGTCGAGCGGAACGTTAGTTCCGCAATTTCGCCGTGTTCACAGCGGACCTGAAGGTCCGCTCTACTTTGCGCGGCCTTTGTACCCCTCGGTGAGGAGGCGCACTTTGAACGCGGCGCCGCGGCCGACGATGTAGAGCGTTTTCTTGTCGGCGCCGGCGAACGCGATGTTCTGGCCCTGCAGCGATAGCGGAATCGTGCCGAGCAATGTCCCCTTCGGATCAAACACGTGCACGCCGCCGAGCGAGACGACGAACACCCGTCCGGTGTTGTCGATCGCGAGGCCGTCGGCGCCGCTGGTGACGCCGCCGGCTGGCGCCGTGTTGACGGTTGGGTACTTCGCGAAGTTGCGGCGAGTGCCCACCGTGCCATCCGCCTTGATGTCGAACGCCAGCACGTACTCGCCGTTGGTATCGTTCACGTACAGCGTCTTCTCATCGGGGCTCAACTGGATCCCGTTCGGACGGCCGATGCCTTCGGCGATCCGGAGCGCCTTGCCGCCCGGCGGGATGTAATAGACCGCCGGCGACAACGCCGGCACCGGCGGCGGCTGCCCGGGCGTGGCGTTCGGACCCGGCTCAGAAAAGTACACGCCGCCCTTCTTGTCGACGACGAGATCGTTGGGGCGGCCGAATGGCTTCTCTGCGTAATTATCCGAGAGCGTGGCCTCCTGGCCCTTCGGGTAGATCACGCCGATCAGCGTTTTGCCCGGCGTGGTCTGCACCGAGATCAACCGGCCCTTGCTGTCGAACGCCAGGCCGTTCGAGCCGTTGGTGTTCTCGAGAAACGTGGACGTGTTGTTGTCCTTGTCGATCCTGGTAATGCGGTTGGCCTGCGTCTCGGTGAAGATCAGGCTGCCGTCGGGCAAGCCGATCGGGCCTTCCGTGCCGCTGAAGCCGCTCTTGATCACTTCGACTTTCGTTCCCGCGGCGATGACGCCGGGAATTGCGGTCGCAGTGGTTTCCGCGACGACCGGCGCCGGCTGCCCGCCCTGAGCGAGGCCGGGTTCGCGTGCGAAGCCGGCAGAGTCGAAGGGCCCGCCCTGAGCGAGACGCGCGCTTTCGTGCGACGAGTCGAAGGGCCCGCCCTGAGCGAGGGGCGCGGCCAGCGCGGCCGGGGTGGCAAGGACGAGGAGCGTGAAGGCAGTGGCGCGCATGGGTGTCACCTCGAAGTGTCCGTGAAGACCAATCTTATCCCGTTAAATAGTAATATCCCCTCCTCAAGGGGAGGCATCCGATGGGACGTGGTTTGCGAGTGAGTGTACTGGTAGCGGCCGGGGTTTTGGCGGTTGGAGCATGGGGTGTCGCGTCGGCGCAGGCGCCAGCCGGAGCGTGGACGGCGGCGACCCCGGTCAATGATCTTCCTAATCCTTACACCACGGTTGAAGGCTTCGCGAAGTTGCCGGAGGGCCGCACCTGGGGTTCGACGAGCGCCGTCGACATCGACAAAGACGGCAAGAGCATCTGGGTGGCCGAGCGCTGCCAGGTCAACACGTGCTGGGACAGGGCCAAGGGCGAGATGTCGCCGCTCGATACCGTCTTCAAGTTCGACTCGAACGGCAAGCTCGTGACGAGTTTCGGGAAAGGCATGTTCGTGTTCCCCCACGGCATTCACGTCGACCGCGACGGCAACGTCTGGGTGACCGACGGCAACAGCAACCTGCCCGCGCGCGCGCCCGGTTCGCCCGCCGACGCGCCGTTGCCGGCGATGCCGGCGAAGGTCGTCGGGAACCAGGTGATCAAGTTCAGTCCCGAAGGCAAGGTGCTGCTGACGCTCGGCAAGGCTGGCGGCAATCCACCGGGAGCAGACGCGGCGGATCCGGCATCGTTCTTCGCGCCTAACGACGTCATCACCTATCCCAACGGCGACATCCTCGTGGCCGAGGGTCACGGCGGACCCAACTCGCGCCTGATCAAGTTCGACAAGACCGGCAAGTTCCTGATGCAGTACGGCAGGAAGGGCACCGCGCTCGAGGGCGAATTCGATCAGCCGCATGGTCTCGCCTTCGATTCAAAGGGCCGCCTGTTCGTGGCGGACCGCGCCAACAACCGCATCCAGATTCTGGACGCCGCCACGTTCAAGACGCTGGACACCTGGTATCAGTTCAGCCGCCTGAGTGGGATCTTCATCGACAAGAACGACATCATCTACGGCGCGGATTCGGAGTCCGGCTCGGTGAGCCCGCCGCATCACATGTGGAAACGCGGCATTCGCATCGGCAGCGCGCGCGACGGGAAAGTCACCGCCTTCATTCCCGATCCATCACACCAGGGGCTGACCTACGAGATGGTGGACGGCAAGGTGGTCGCGAAGATGGCGGATGGCAGCAAGCCACCCGGTGGCACGCTGGCCGCGGAGGGAGTTACCGTCGATTCACAAGGCAACATTTATGGCGCCGAAGTGGGTCCGAGGAAGCTTCAAAGGTATGTAAAGAAATAGTCAGTTAAGAGTTAAGAGTGCAGAGTGCAGAGTTAAGAATCGGCTCCGATCCGCGGGCTGGTTCTTAACTCTAAACTCTTAACTCTTAACTCGCTTGATCAAGCAAGTGCTGGACGCGTAAGCGTACAGCTTGCCACTGGCATCCTCGAGCCGCCCTTCCGCAAGCGCCGTCGTTCGCCCCGCGTTGATCACGATGCCGATGCCGCGCACCGGGCCCGTCGACGAGGTGACGGGCCGCAAGAAGTTGATCTTCAATTCGAGCGTCGTGTAAATGTCGCCGGCCTCGAGCGTGCTGTGCACGGCGCAGCCCATGGCCGAATCGAGAATGGTGGCGCCGTAACCGCCGTGGACGACCCCGATCGGGTTGTAGTGAAACTCGGCGGGGGTGCCCGCGAACACCGCGCGGCCGTTCGCGACTTCCACGATGCGGATGTCCATCAGCCGCGCCATCGGCGGGCCAGGCAGCTTGCCGTCGACGACCAGCTGCAGTCGCTCGACACCAGACAGCCCGGAGGCCTCATCCCATAAGTTCGCCGGGTCGTCCCAGGTAAACGTGCGTTCGCGATTCATGCGAGCAGCTTAATCCAGCGACGCGAAAACACGTACGCTAACCACCGAGAACACAGAGGACACAGAGACGTTTTTCGAAATGCGCGAAACGCGAAGTCAATGCCGCCATGTACGGGCAGGCATTTGTATTTAGAAAAAATCCTCTGCGTTCTCGGTGTCCTCTGTGGCTAAGTTCGTCGCAGCTACTTAATCTCCACCGCCCAGCCGACGCCCAGTTTCAGCTGTGGCACGAAGTTGCCGCCGCCTACCCGGAACTCGGTGAAGAACCCGTTGTCGTGCGCGAAGCCGAACAGGTAACTGCCGCCGGCGTGCAGCTCGCGCGGCGCGTCTTCGAAGGCGCCGGTGAATTTCGACACGGTGATCACCGGCCCGCCGCCTTGCACCAGCGCCCAGCCGGATGTGCCGAGGGGAAACTTCACGATCAGATCGAGGTTGATCGTCCCCAGCCGGATGCCGTCGCCGAACCCGCCGTCGATGCCTGGCCGGATCCGAAACCGCCCGCCGATGTCGGGTGACTCCCACGCCACGCCGGCGTAGACCTGGGTGGGATCGATCGACGCGCCGCCGCTGAAGCTTATTAAGGACTGCGCCGATGCCTGCGGCGCCCACAAACCCATCAAACAGGCGGCCAGCACCGTGGCCATCGCGACCCGTTGTCCACTCCTTGAGACCATGCGCACCTCTCCAGCCCGGTCATATCAAGATTCGTACCCTACTGGCTGGCGCCTCACTGGTTGGCAAAGACGGACTCGATCATCCCCGCGGCCGTCCTCGGCCCATCGTCATCCTTCATCCGCGCCTGGATCTGCCGGGCGTTTGCGGCGAATCGGGTGTTCTCCACCGTCTCGCGAATGCGCGCGGCCAGCCGATCCGCCGTGAGCCGCCGTCTCGCGATTGCAGCCGGCGCCACCCCGACGCGCCGAAGTTCGTCCGCCCACTGGAATTGGTCGGAAACGTGGGGCACCGGAACGGAGGGCACGCCCGCCTTCAGCGTCGTATGAGTCGTGCCCGCGCCGCAGTGGTGCACCACCGCCGCGCAGTGCGGAAACACTTGCGCATGCGGCGTGCGGCTGACGATGATCACGCCGTCATCATCGGGCCCGCCCGGAGAAGGCAACCCCTCCACATCGGCCTGAATGATCGCGCGGCAATCCGCCAATCGCGCCGCCTCCTTGAGCAGTGCAACCGTTTCGGTCAGATGAGACGACTGCCACGGCATGAGGCTGCCAAACCCCATGAACACCGGTGGCGGACCAACGGCGATGAACTTCGCGAGCGCTGGCGAAACGGCTTCGTGACTGGTCGGCGGCAACGCCAGAAAGCCGCACACCTTGTTCCACGCCGGCCAGTCGCGCGGGCCGGCGCACAGCGCCGGGGTGACTGCGATCAGGTTGAGCAAGTGCGACGCCCAGCCGTCGAGCAGCAGGTCCTTGACCGGACGCAGACCGACACGCGCGCGGAAGCGGTTGATGTCCGGCCGCATGACGAGGTTGATGCCGAGCCTGGCGATCCGCCACTCGACGAGATTGCCAAGCTCGCCGAGTCGCGGCGTGCCCTGCGGATGGATGTAGCGGGAGGGCAGCATGGTGTGCGCAAACGTCACGCTCACTTCGGGCTTGCCGGCCAGCTCCGCGGCGGCGCGCAGGTGGTGCAGGATGAAATGCCCGACGAGGAAGTCGGACCTCGCGCACAAATCGGTCGCGGCTTCATAGAGTTGCCGCTCGACCGGTTTGAGAAACTCGTTGAAGATGATCCTGGCTTGCGTCAGCGGATCGCGCGCGTGGATGATCTCGAGGCCGATCCGGTAGGTCTCGTTGACGTCCGCCACCACCGGCGTGGCCACCGCGCTGACCCGCATGCCCAGCGCTGATGCGACCGCTTCGTAGTTCCGGTCCGCGATGTCGGTGTACACGAGCTCGACGTCGTGGCCCCGCTCCACCAGGCCGTGGCCGAGCGCGATCAGGGGCCGGATGTCGCCTTCGCTGCCCCAGGCTTGAATGCCGATGCGCACCTGATCGCCATGCTATCGTGAAAGCGCACGCCGGTGACCCCTCCAGCAGACGCATACGCCGCCCTCCGCTACCCGTTTGTCCGCTCGTTCGCCCTCGGGCGCTTCGCCGCGATCGCCGGCTGGCAAATGATCTCGGTGGCCGTCGGTTGGCAATTGTACGAGCGCACCGGCGACCCGTGGGCGCTCGGGCTCGTCGGCGCGGCGGAGCTCACGCCGGTGCTGTTCCTGATGATCGTGGCCGGCAACGCCGCGGATCGTTATCCGCGCCGCAACATCGGCATGTTCGCGCACTCGCTCCTGACCGTCGCCGCGATCGGGCTCGCGCTGGTGTCGTGGCTGGACGGCCCGACCTATGCCATCTACTCGCTTCTCGCGCTGGTCGGCAGCGCCCGCGCGTTCGCGTCGCCGTCGGTCAATACCATCCTGCCGCAGTTGCTCGCCCCGGCCGAGTTCGCGAACGCCAACGCGTGGCTGGCGTCGACATTTCAGCTGGCGGCGATCACCGGACCGGCGGTTGGCGGGATGCTGATTGCGGCCACCGGCGCAGCGACGGTTCCGTTTGCCGTCGCCGCCATAGGGCAGTTGATTTTCATCGGCCTGCTGCGGACGTTGCCGCTGCGCATGCCGCCGCCGGCCGGCGACAAGCGCAGCGCCAGGGATCTGTTTGCCGGGTTTCGTTTCGTCCGGCAAAACCCGCTCTTTCTGTCGGCGATCACCCTCGACCTGTTTGGCGTGCTGTTCGGCGGCGCGGTCGCGCTGCTGCCGATCTTTGCCAAGGACATTCTCGCCGTCGGACCGGCCGGTCTCGGCTGGCTGCGCGCCGCTCCCGGGCTTGGCGCCTTGACGATGGCGCTGGTGACGACGCGGCTGCCGCCGTGGCGGCGGCCGGGCCGCGTGCTGTTGATGGTGGTGGCGGGGTTTGGCCTGGCGATGATCGGCTTCGGCCTGTCGCGATCGTTTCCGCTCTCGCTGGCGTGCCTGTACATGACCGGGGTCTTCGACAACGTCAGCGTCGTGATCCGCCTGACGCTCGAGCAGATCATCACCCCGGATCACCTCCGCGGACGGGTCTCGGCGATCAACTACGTGTTCATCGGCTTTTCGAACGAGTTCGGCGCGTTTGAAAGCGGCGGCACCGCGGCGCTGTTTGGTCCGACGCTGTCGGTCGTCGGCGGCGGCGTGGCCACGCTGCTCGTCGTGGCGATCGTCGGCGCGGTGTGGCCGCAGCTCGCTCGCATCGGACCGCTGCATTCGCTGCGTCCCAACGACGGCACCCCATAAAGGGGTGCCCTACGGCTCAACACAGTCTCCGTGTCCTCGTTATACTCAGCTGGCATGAGTGTTGGCCGCACGATCTTCCTCAAAGCCTCCGACAGCAAGTGGTTGCGGGAGCACGGCACCAAGGCGCCGTTCGTGCGGCGCGCCGTATCGAAGTTCATGCCGGGCGAGTCGTTCGACGAGATGCTGGTCGCCGCGCGGGCGATGTCGGTCGAAGGCATCGGCGCCGTCTTCACGCGGCTCGGCGAAAACGTCACTGACCTCGCGGAAGCGGAAGCGGTGGCGCGGCATTACCTCGAGGGCATCGATCGCGTTTCCCAGCAGGCCGGCTTGGCGTGCGAGCCGTCGATCAAGCTCACCCAGCTCGGGCTCGACATCAATCGCGAGCTGGCGTTCGGCCACCTGCGCGCGCTCGCCGCGCGCGCGCACCACGCCGGCAACTATCTGTGGATCGACATGGAGCAATCCGGCTATGTCGACGTGACGCTCGAGCTGACGCGCCGGCTGCGCGACGAGTTTCCCCGCGTCGGCGTGTGCCTGCAGGCGTACTTGTTCCGCACCCGCGAAGACCTTGCCGGTGTGATGGCGCACGGCATCGGGGTGCGGCTCGTGAAAGGCGCGTACCACGAGTCGGCCGCGGTGGCGTTCCCGAAAAAGAGCGACGTTGATGCCAACTACCTGGCGCTCGCGCAGGCGATGCTCGAGCCGGGCTCGCGCGCGAGCGGCGCCCGGCCGGTGTTCGGCACGCACGATCTCGCGCTGATCGACACCATTCGCCGTCATGCCGCCGCGGTGCACGTGGCACCGGCCGACTACGAGTTTCATATGTTGTATGGCATCCAGCGCCCCGGCCAGCTGCGGCTGGCCCACGACGGCGCCGCGGTGCGAGTCTTGATCGCGTACGGCGACTATTGGTTCCCGTGGTACATGCGGCGGCTGGCCGAGCGGCCCGCCAACGTGTGGTTCGTGGCGCGAAGCCTGTTCCGTTAGAAAGGCAAAAGGCACAAGGCAGAAAGCCTGTTTGTGCCTTCTGCCTTCTATTATCCCGGCTTCTGGTGGAGCTTTTCGATCTTCCTGTCGCGTTCGCTGTTGATGCGCTCGACGTCCCGGCGGTAGTTCTCTTCCATCTTCTGCCGTTCGTCGTAATCGACCGACGCGTGCAACCTGGTCTTGTAGAGAATCTCTTCCTGCGCCAGCCTGGCGCTGTAGGTCTTGCGGACATCGGCGATCTCGGCCTTCTGGTCCGCGGTCATCGGCGTCTCGGTCACGCCGGCGTCCGCATCCTGCTTCTTGAAGCGGGCCATAGCCAGTTCCACGGCACTCTTCGGTGCGTCGTCTTCCATCGCCCGATCATATGATCGTCTGGTGACTGGTAACGGGCTTTCGGAGGGAGATGTCTACGGGCGGATCGGCGAAGACGGGTTTGCCCGGCTGGTGGCGGCGTTCTATGCGCAAGTGCCCGAGGGCGATGTGCTTGGGCCGATGTATCCGAAATACGACCTGGCCGGCGCCGAGTTAAGGCTCAGGGAATTCCTGGTCGGCCGCTTTGGCGGCCCGCCGCGTTACGAGGAATCGCGCGGCCATCCCCGCTTGCGGATGCGGCATCACCCGTTTCGGCTGGATCAGCGCGCCCGCGACCGCTGGGTGGCACTGATGGATCGCGCGCTCGACCAGGCCGCGCTCCCGGCGGATGCCGAGCTCGTCCTGCGCGAGTTCTTCCACCAGACGGCGACCTTCTTGATGAACACGCCCGGATAGCACCCAATCTTCACACCGAAGCACAGAAGCACTGAAACACCAGGTCATTTGTGAAAAACAAAATCTGTGTTTCCGTGCTTCTGTGTTTCCGTGTGAGCATTTCTACGAAGGGGTCACCGCACGGGGTTATCATTCGCCAATGCGCGACGTCATTGTTTCCTCCAGCGCGGAGCCGTACGCCCAGGACATTGCCATCGGCCCGCATAGCATTCGCGCCGATGAGGCGACTGAGAAGGGCGGTAGCGACACGGGCCCTGGACCGTTTGAGCTGCTGCTCGCCGCGCTTGGCGCTTGCACGTCGATGACGATCAAGGGCTACGCGGCGCGGAAAGGCTGGGTGGTCCGGCGCGTGGCGGTCCGCTTGACCGGCGCTTCGGTGGACGGCGCGTACGTC
>JANOZI010000152.1:0-5292 GCA_031429375.1 Acidobacteriota bacterium
CTGGCAAGCTGCTGAGGCTCACGCCGAAATAGGAAGCACCGCAAGCGATGATTGCCGGCCGCCTGCGGCGCCAGCCGCCGTTTGTCTGGGTCGTCCTCGGCATCGGGGCCTTGCTGGTCCCCCTCTACGCCGTTGCGGTCAACGCTCTCGTGCAAGCCGGCGGATCAGAGCGCGTCTCCGGCTGGTCGGTCACCACCGGACCGCAGCAGCAGATGCGGGTCACCCACGTCGAGGCCGGCGGGCCGGCCGCGGGCAAGCTGCTCGTCGGCGACGTCGTTCAGGCCGTGAACGGTGAGCCCTCACTTGTCCGCGGTCTTGGATGGGTGCTCTTCATGGATCTGCACCCGGGCGACACCTACAGTGTCCGCGTCGCGCGGGGCTCCTCGGTCAGCGACTATTCGCTGCAGATGACGGCGCGGCCCAACTTGCAAAAGCTCTGGCTGGTGCAGGTGCCGCTGCTGATCATTGCGCTGGTGTTCTCTGCAACGGGACTCGGCGTTGGCCTGATCGCCGCGAATGATCGTGTCGCCCGTCTCTACGCGACGGCCGCACTGCTGACCGGCGCGGTGTTGATCCCAAACGGTGTGTTCATTGGTGATGCGCTGCACGGCCGCAGCCGGGCGGCGATCTCTCTGGCGATGCCCTTCACGCCCTTCGTGTTTCCGATCTTCTATCACTTTCTCCTGGAGTTCCCTCCAGGCGTCGCGCAGACACGGGTGTGGTCGCGCCTGAAGATCTTCCTGTACGCCTGGGCCGTGGCGCTCTTTCCGCTGACGGTCGTGACGCACATCGCGATCAACCTGGGAACGGAACGCGCGAGTGCCCTGATCGACAGATACCGACGCCTGTTCACGATCAACGACGACCTCACCACGTGGTTTCTGCCGAGTGAGCTCGTGGCCATCGTCGCGGTGATCGTGCGCACCTCTTTCGCTGTCGTCGATCAGGACGAGCGGCGCCGGCTGCGGTGGGTGTTCTTCGGCCTGGCCATCGCGGCGACGCCGGTTGCGACCATCTTCCTCGTCAATTTGCTGGGGGTCGTCTTTGGCTCCACGATGGACTTTCAAACCTGGCTGCGTGCGCAGTCGCTCACGCTGCTGTTCCTGGTGTTCCTGCCGGTTACCTTTACCTACGCGGTGATTGCCCATCGCGTGGTCGGCGTCGAGGTGGTGATCCGGCAGGGCCTGCGCTATCTCCTGGCCAGGAACGTGCTTCGTGGCGCGATCTTCCTGCCGATCGTCCTGGTGGGATTGCGCGTGGTGTCGAACCCCGATCGCACGGTGTCGCAGATCCTGTTCGACAATCCGTTCTATTCGGCGCTGGCGCTGGCCGCCGCGGTCGCAATGATCGTCCGCGATCGGCTGCAGCGATGGCTCGATCGCCGGTTCTTCCGCAACGCCGATGACGGCGAGCGGCTGCTACTGGAGTTGGTGGGCGAGATCAAACACCACGACAGCCTTGGCGGCCTGGTCGCGCTCGTCAGCCGGCAGATCGAACGCGCGCTACACCCACAGCAGGTGCACTTGCTCTTGATCGATGACCCGCTTGACGGCCGCAGCACCGGGGAAGGTGGGCGGCTGCCGCCAGACTCGGCGATAGCGCAGCTGCTCGGGCATCTGGCGGTCGCGCACGATGTCCCATTTCCGGCGGGCTCACTGCCGGCGCACGAGGCCGAGTTGCTCGAGTCGCTCGGCGCGCGATTGGCAGTGCCGATTGGCGGTGGCGACGAGCGTCTCGTCGGACTGTTGCTCGTCGGCGAGAAGAAAGCCGATCAGCCGTACTCCAGCGAGGACCGAAGGCTGCTCGAAGCCGTGGCCGGTCAGATCGCCATCGTCTACGAGAATGCCTCGCTCAAACGAGCGGCGGTCGAGGACGCGCGCGTCAAGCAGGAAGTGCTCGCGCGGGTCGATGCCAGCGGCGTCAATCTGCTGAAAGAATGTCCGCACTGCGGCGCCTGTTATGACCGCGCCGACGACACCTGCGCGAGAGACGGTAAAGCGTTGACGCTCAGCTTGCCGGTCGATCGGACGATCGATGGCAAGTACCGACTCCAGCAACTCCTTGGCCGTGGTGGGATGGGCACCGTCTACGCCGCGACCGACCTGCGGCTCGGTCGCAGCGTGGCCGTGAAGCTGCTCCGGAGCAGCACGTTGGCGGGCGACCAGGCGCGGCGGCGATTCGACCGCGAGGCCCGTGCTTCCGCGCGGCTGCATCATCCGAACATCATTACCGTGTACGACTACGGCAACACGGGACCTGACATCGCTTACCTGGTGATGGAGCGGCTCGTCGGCACGACATTCCGTGCTGAAATTCAGCGACACGGCCGCCTGCCACCGGCCGTGGCCGCGAGGTGGTTCGAACAGATCCTCGACGGCGTCTGCGCCGCACACTCGGCGGGGATCATCCACCGTGACTTGAAACCGGAAAACGTCTTCGTGATCCACGATGATCGCGGCGTGCCCGCGGCTATCAAGCTGCTGGATTTCGGACTTGCCAAGCTGAAGTGGGCCGACCCCGACGAGTCGAGGAGCCTCACGGACGCTGGTGCCGTGATCGGGACGCTGGCCTATATGTCACCGGAGCAACTCTCAGGCGCGCTCGTCGATCAACGCACCGACGTGTTCGCGATCGGCGTGATGGTGGTCGAGGCGTTGACCGGACGGAATCCGTTTCGCAAAGACGACCCGCGAGAGACCGTCAGCGCGATCCTCAACGACCGCGCCGGCATTGACGGAGAGGACCCGGGCCGCCAGGCGCTCGATCGGGTGCTGCAGCGCTGCCTGGCCAAGCGGCGCGAGCAGCGATTTGCCACGGCTCGCGAACTGCAGGAAGCGTTGATTCCGGCACTGGCGTCCTGCCCCGGGTCGGGCCCGTCGTCTCTGATCGCGAGCGGGAGCGATCCGACCGTGTGACGATTCGGTCGTCTGACAGACTAATGTCAGGTCGAAGGCGGCCGCTGCTTTTCCAAATCTTCCAGCCACTGGGCTATCTTCTCGTCGCTCTTTCCATAGCGCGCCCAGCCGATGGCCGTCGCGTTCCACCGGAAGTCCTCGATCGTCATGTCGATGCCGCGGTCGATCAGGTACTGCATCAACTCGTAGTTGTCCTCGAAGACGAGGTGGTGCAGGAGGCTCGCCGGCTCGTGAGAGTTCCACCGGGTGTTGATAGCCGCGCCGTGTGCGAGCAGGAAGTCGGCCACGTCGAAGTGGCGGTTGATGACGGACCAGGCGAACGCCACGTCGAGGACACGCTGCACGCGTTGCACGCCCAACTGCCGCGCATATTCGTTGACGCGGTCCTTCCGCATGTCCGGACTGGAGGGGTAGTGGTTCTCGACGTCAGCCGTACTCGCGCGCGAGCACGAGCTGCGCGCTGCGCTGCGACAACGACCGTTCATGCGCCAGCTTCTTCGCTTGTGTCCGGAGGGAGTCGAGCGACGGACGAGGCGGTAGGAACTTCGAAGCGGTCACCGCGACCTCCTTTCATCAATCGCCTGTACTCCGCTGCAACCAGGCTGAAAGAAGGTGCAGATGCACACGACTCATACTGAACAGGTGGGAGTGTTCCCTTGCCGCGGGTGGGTGGCGCCCTGTCAGCGCGCTCCCGCCAGCATCAAGGCCCGATCGCGTCGCTGTCAACGGTCGTCAGGGACTCGAGGCCTGGGGCTTGAGGACGCGGTTTTGATCATACACATAAAGGTGCTATTCTTACACATAGTCACAGCATGCGAACCAACATTGAAATCGACGATCGCTTGATGCGGCAGGCGATGCGAAGCAGCGGGGCCCGCACCAAGCGCGCCACGGTAGAAGAAGCGTTGCGGTTGTTGATCCAGACCCGCGGGCAGGCGAGCATCCGCCGGCTGCGTGGCAAAGTGGCCTGGGAAGGCGATCTCGAGAGGTCGCGGCTCGATCGGGTCTCGAAATAGGCCCGCCGTGGTGATGCCGTGGTGATTGTCGACAGCACGGTCTGGGTCGATTACTTCAACGGCCGTCATAATGCCGAAACCGATTGGCTCGACGACCGGCTTGAAGACGAGCGGCTGGGGCTGACGACGCTCATCCTGTGTGAGGTCCTGCAAGGGGTCCGCGACGAACGACGCGCTGCAGTGGTCGAGTCTGAGCTCAAGCGCATGGAGATCTTCGAAGCCGGGGGTGTAGAGCGGGCTATCCAGGCGGCGAGTAATTACCGGGTGCTGCGACGTCGCGGCAAGACGGTACGCAAGACCATCGATGTGCTGATCGCGACGTTCTGCCTGCAAGAGCAGCACTCATTGCTTCATCGTGACCGCGATTTCGATCCGTTCGAAGAGCTGCTCGGTCTTTCAGTCATTCATCCATAAGCGACGCTAGGCCCTCTCAGAAATTGGCGCGGCTCACGGTTGGACGTGAACCGCGCCACCAGCGTCACTCATTCGAGCCCGCGGACTTGCGGAACGTCGAGAGCCACGGCGCCCGCTCGCCGATCAGCGCCAGGACGTTGTGGGCGATCACGTCGGGTTCGTTGAGCGCGGGACAGACCGCCCACCGATCGATCGGCTCGTAGCCATAGAGCACCAGGCCGAGGTGCGAGACACGCTGCTTATCACGCGCTGGATCGAGGTCCACGAAGCCGAGCTTCCGTCGCAGGACCTCGATCTCGGCCGGCTTGCCGGTCAGGTACAGCCACCCCGGGCCGCTGCCGTTGGCTTCGGCATACGATCGCAACGCCTTCGGGGTGTCGGCCGCAGGGTCGAGCGTGATCGAGTACATGTGCACGTCGCGGCCAACGCGATCGCCGAGGTAACGCTGCACCTTGACGAGATTCGCGGTCTGTCCGGGGCACAGTCCGTCGCAGCGCGTGTACATGAAGTTGATGAGCACCAGCTTGCCGCGCAGCAGGTCGTCGTAGAAACGCACCGGTTTGCCTTCGTGCGTCGTTAATGCAAAATTCGGCAGTTGACCCGCGCGGGGCCCGGGCGCGGGTCGCGAGAACGCGGCGAGCACGGCCGCGGGAGCCGATCCGAGCAGATTCAGAAATTCCCTTTTCTCCATGGCAGCCCCCTGTCAACCCACGATGTCCCAACGCAGCATCATCGCGTGATCCTCGTGCGTCAGGTTGTGACAGTGCATCGGGTAGCGGCCGACGTTCGCCTGGCGCTCCGGGTCCGGGTGCATGAAGCCCGGCTCCGGGAAATCGCGGAAGCGGAAGAAGAGGCGCACCTCCTCGCGCGGCCTGAGTAACAGCACATCCTTGCGGCCGCGTTCCCATGGCGGCGGTGCCACCCCGTTGCGCGACAGGATGTGGAAC
>JANOZI010000153.1:0-8645 GCA_031429375.1 Acidobacteriota bacterium
CGAGGCCGCACTGGCCAGCGGCATCAACGCGTTTGACGAACAGCGCGCATCTCTGATCGATGAAGGCGGGATCGCGGCGACTGATGAATCCTGGCAATTATTCGAGACGTCCGTGCACCTGTCGATCAAGAAGGGCGATTATCCGCGCGCGTTTGCCATGGTCGAGCGAGCGCGGGCCCGTACGCTGGCTGAGGCCCGGCGCGTGCCGGTTCGCTCGCTGAGCGACGTGCAGAGCGCATTAGCACCTGAACAAGCAGTCGTCGCACTCAGCCAGTTTGACAATGAATTGGCCGTGTGGGTGATTCGCCGCGACCAGACCAGCGTCGTCATCCGGCCGATCAGCCGAGTCGATGCGCAAAGACTGGTGGCGCGTCAGCAGGCGGAGATTTGGCACGACGCCGATAACCCAGTCGCCAGTCGGGACCTGTACAACGAGATTCTCCGGCCGATCGCCACCCGGCTGCACGGTGCCTCACGGCTCGTGGTCGTTCCCGATGCCACCTACGAGGATGCCGCATTCGCGGCGTTATGGGACAGCTCGCGCCGGCGCTTCTTGGTCGAGGACGTCACCCTCAGCCTGTCGCCGAGCGTCGGCGCCTTTGTCACGGCCATGCAATCGGCTCCGGCCAACGCGCAAGGCGACTCGCCGATGATTCTTGGTGGCCCCAATCGAAGGGCTGATGCCGACGCCATTGCCGCCCTGTATCCCAGTCCGACGCTCGTCACCGGATCTTCGGCCACTCGGACGCGATTGTTGTCCGAGGCGCCGGGGCATTCGGTGGTGCATCTGTCGGTGGCGACCGCGAGAAACGCGGCGTACCCGCTGTTGTCGCGCGTGCTGCTGGCAGACGAACGCGGACGCCGCAATTCAGGAAACGTCCTGGGCTCGGAGATTGCCGCTCAGTCGATGACCCGTACCAACCTGGTCGTGATCGACGAGGTCGAAGCGATCAGCGCGAATCGAGGCGAGGGCACGTTGAGCCTGGCCCGCGCGTTCATGGCTGCCGGCGTGCCCGCCGTCGTCGGAACGTTGCCGGGCGCCGGCGAGACCGCCACTCGCGACCTGATGGTCGCCTTCCATCGCCGCCTGGCATCCGGGATGTCAGCGGCAGAGGCGCTCACCGATCTCCAACGCTACGTATTGCAGAGAAATGGCCATCGAGTCGGCGCTTGGAGTGCGTTGGTGATGTACGGCTCCGATCGATAGCCCCCCACCGTCAGGAGCAGAAATGAATCGTCGCCAGTTTGTCAGTCGAGTTTCGCTCGGCGCTGCCGCCGCGTGTACCACGTTCGCTAAACCTTCCCTCGCCGGGGCCCGCGGAACCACCGGCAGGGTCAACGTCCGTTTCCTCGGCATGATGACGTTCGTGGAACGGTCGGATCGCTCGTTCCTCGTTGCCACGCCGGGGCAACACGCCATGCACCACATGACCCACGTACCCTTCCTGATGGCCAGGGCCGGCAGTGCGGCCGCGAAGGCCTTCGGAATGGTGCAGGCGCCCGGCGTCGTGCCGGCGGCCTTTGACACCGAGCTCGTCAACACCAACCCCGACGAATTCGTCTATCGCAACCTCGACAACACGTCGATCGAAGTGATTGCCGGCAGCGCCGACGCCGTGACGAACCGGGCGTCGCAGATGGCCCAGCTCCAGAAGATCGCCCCGGGCAAGCGCGTTCGCGGCAACATCGAACGGTGGGCCTTGACCACCGTCGCCCTGCGCGGCGGCAGAATCGAAAACTCGGCCGGACATCCAGACGCGGGCAAGGTCTGGTCGTTCGGCGACTATTCCCAACGCCTCACGGACGCCGTCAACTTCCGCTCGGAAGAGGCGACGACGATTCGCGTGACCAGCGGAACCGACGCCAGGTCGTTCACCGTCCCGGCGGGTCAGACGGCGGATCTCTGGGTGATTTCAGCCGCCACGCCAGATGCGCGCGCCGGCAACCCTACTCGCCTGGAGCACAGCGAGCTCTTCTTTCAGTTTTTAGTGGACGCCTCACCCGTTGTTGCGGCGTGTCCGGACGCGACCGGGCGTGAAGTGCCGGCGACTGAGCTGCCCTATGTGCGGCCGACCAGTGCGAGCCTGTCGGAAGCGGCAAGCGGAACGATGTATCCGCCGATGACCGACCTCTGCTTCATCGCTGCCCTTCTGTTGGGCGGGCAGTAACCGCATTTCCTCGTCGAAGGCCGGGTTACCTCAGCCCGGCCTTCATTTTTTCCCACTCCGCAATCGCCGACTGCACCGCCGCTGACGCGGCCTTCCAGGCCTCGAGCACGACCGGCATCGGCGCGGCATCGGCCGCTTCGACGGCGCCGAACAACTGCCCGAGCGGCGCGCCGGCGCGCGCCAGGCGTTGCTCCATTTCCGTCACTTGCGCCGTCTTCGGTGTGACCGCGCGGATGTCTCGCAAGGCCGCGGTTATGCGCGTCAGCGCCGCGTCGATCGCCCGCGACGTGTCGTACTGCAGCTCGAGATCCGCGGCGGTCGCCTTGACTCGCGGATCGATCTTCACGACGAGCGGCTGCGTTAGCGACTTTCCGTCAACGGTCAGTCGCGCGGTATAGGTTGCCGGCACGGCCCACGACCCCGCCGGCGTGCGCGGCGTGTTCGCCAGGACCGCGGAAATCGGGTAGCTGAATCCCGCTACGGCCGGACGCTCGTGGTGGACGTCCCACACGAATCGATGCAGGCCGGCGGCACTCGACAGCGGGCGGTGCGGGCGGATCCAATAGTCAGGAGTATTGCGGCCTTCGACAAGCGGCTCCACCGGATCGTCGCTCGAGTACCGGCGCACGATCGCGCCGCTTGCATCGAGAATCTCCAGCGTCACCGCACCGCGCGCGGCACTGCGCAGGTAGTAATGCACGATCGCGCCGTCGGGCGGATTCTGTCCTGCCGGTTCATCCGGCGGCAGCGGGGTGTCGCTGTTCTTGTTCCAGCGGAACCGCCACGCCTGTTGCGGCGCGAACAGGTGAACGGCCTCGGACGTCGTGGCGGCGGCGATCTGCCGGAGCGGCGTGATGTCGTCGAGAATGTAGAACGATCGGCCGTGCGTGCCGATCACGAGGTCGTCGTCTTTGATCACGAGGTCGCGCACCGAGGTGGCCGGCAGGTTGTTGCGCAACGACTGCCAATGGTCGCCGTCGTCGAACGACACATAAACGGTCTGCTCGCCGCCGGCAAACAACAGGCCGCGCCGCTTCGGATCTTCGCGCACCACGTTGATGATGGCGCCGTCGGGAATGCCCGCGGTGACCTGCGTCCACGATTTGCCGCCGTCGCGAGTGCGGTAGATGTGCGGCCGCAGGTCGTCGAGCCGGATGGTATTAATCGCGGCATACGCCGTGCCCGCATCGAAGTGCGACGCGTCCATGATCGAGACCTTCGACCACGGCGTCAGCGCCGGCGGCGTGACGTCCTGCCACGTGGCGCCGCCGTCACGCGTCACGTGAATCAGCCCATCGTCGGTGCCCACCCAGATGATGCGCTCGTCGGTGTAGGACGGCGCGATCGTGTAGATCACGCCGCGTTGCGTTGGCTGCGCTTCGGGGAGGCTCGAGTAAATGCCGACGTTCTTCGGGATCGGCCACGTCTTGCGCGTCAGGTCGGGACTGATCTGCTGCCACGACTGCCCGCCATTCAGCGTCTGCCACAGGACGTTCGACGAGAAGAACAGCTTGCGCGGATTGATCGGGGAGAACAACACCGGCATGGTCCGCACGACGCGATAGTCGTTGTCACGGCCGAACTTCGGTCCGACCTGTTGCGCCTGTCCGGTCCGCCGATCCCATTTCGAGACCTTGCCGCCGTACACGATGTCGGGGTCCAGCGGATCGGGCGCGACGTAGCCGTATTCCTCGACGCCGACCGGCGACCACTCGCGGAAGGTGATCTGTCCGTGATCGCCGCGGCTCTGCACGCAGGCCGAGCCGCTTTCCTGCTGGCCGCTGCAAACGCGGTAGGGAAACGCATTGTCCGTGCTGACGTGGTAGAACGCCGCCGTCGGCTGGTTGTACCAACTGCTCCATGACTCGCCGCCGTTCAGCGAGATCACGGCGCCCTGATCGGAGGTTAACGCGATGATGTCGGGGTTGCCCGGGTTGAACCACACCTTCTGATAATCGTCGCCGCCCGGCGCGCCGCGGATCGCGGTAAACGTCCGGCCGCCGTCGCTCGACTTCCAGGTGACGATGGTCGGGACGATCACGATATCGGGATTGGTGGGGTGCACGCGGACGTCGCTCGCATCCGACGGGCGCGCGACCACGCGCGGGTCGCTGTTGACGCGCGTCCACGTTTCGCCCGAATCGTCGGAGCGGAACACGCCGGGATTTCTCGCGTCGACGATGGCGAACAAGCGCGACGGACGGCTCGGCGCTATGCCGATGCCGATGCGGCCGATGCGATCGGCGTCCCAGGTCGGCAAACCCGCGGTGAGCTGGCGCCAGGTCGTGCCGCCGTCGCTCGACTTGAAAAGGCCGCTGTTCGGACCACTGAAGGCGCCGTTTTCCCAGGGTCCCTGCCGCGCCTGCCACAGCGACGCGTACACCACGTTCGGGTTGGACGGATCGAGCAATACCTCCACGCCGCCGGTGTTCTCGTCCTTGTAGAGCACGCGCTCGAAGCTCTTGCCGCCGTCCACCGATCGGAAGATGCCGCGCTCGGTGTTGGGCCCGTACGGATGGCCCAGCGCCGCGACGAACAGGCGATCCGCATTCTTCGGATCGATCACGACCTGTGCGATCTGCTGCGTATCGCGCAGCCCCAGGTGCGTCCAGGTCTTGCCGGCGTCGCTCGACTTGTACATGCCGTCGCCGGTGGCCAGGTCGGGACGCTGCTGCGCCTCGCCGGTCCCGACATAGATCACATTGGGATTCGAAAGAGAGACGGCCAGCGCGCCGATCGAACCAGTTCCTTGATCGTCGAAAATCGGTGCCCAGATGCGCCCAGCGTCGGTGGTCTTCCAGACCCCGCCGTTGACCACGCCGATGTAAAACGTGTGCGGCTGGCCGGGCACGCCGTCGAGCGCCTTGGTCCGGCTGGCCCGGTGTGGGCCGATGTTTCGCCACTGCATTTCGTGAAACAAACCCGGATCGAACCCAGCCGGCCCGCCCTGCATGCCCTGAGCGAGAGCCCGGGCGTTAACGCTCGGGCGCGAGTCGAAGGGAGCGAGCGCGCGAGCGCTGTCGCTCGCGCGTAAGTCGAAGGGCAACAGACCCGAGAGAACAAGAACAACGGCGGCGGCAAGAGCGGCTGTGCGCATGCCGAGAATATAGGATACTTTCCGCCATGCGCACGTTCACAACTTCCCTGCTCGCATCCGTCGCCCTGACGTTCGTCGCCGCGGCGTCTGCCACCGCGCAGCCGCGCGTGACGATCGCGGACTACGAACGCGCCGAGCGTTTCATGACCTACAACACGACGCCGCTCGTCTCGAATGGCGCGGTGCGGGCGAACTGGCTGCCCGACGATCGCTTCTGGTACCGCAACCAGTCCGCGACCGGCAGCGAATTCATCCTGGTCGATGCGGCACGCGGCACGAAGGCGCCGGCCTTCGACCACGCCGCGGTCGCCGCGGCCCTGACCACTGCGCTGGGTCGGACGATCAACCCGTCGCGTTTGCCGTTTCAGCAGATCACGTTCGACGACACCCGCCAGCGCTTTTCGTTCGACAGCGACCTCAAGCGGTGGACGTGCGACGTGCGGGGCCAGCAATGCACCAGCGGCGACCGCCGTGCCACGCCGCCCAACAGCGTGGCGTCGCCCGACGGCAAGCTCGCGGTGTTCATTCGCGACTACAACCTGTGGGTGCGGGACCTCGAGGCCGGCACCGACAAGCAGTTGACGACGGACGGCGTGAAGGACTTCGGCTATGCCACCGACAACGCCGGATGGATCCGCAGCGATCGGCCGGTCGTCCTGTGGTCGCCCGACTCGAAGAAGATGGCGACCTTCCAACAGGACGAGCGCGGAGTCGGCGAGATGTACCTGGTGAACACGACGGTGGGACATCCGACGCTCCAGGCGTGGAAGTACCCGCTGCCGGGCGACGCGGTGATCACCACCATTCAGCGCGTGATCGTCGAAGTTGAGGGCCCGAAGGTGATCCGCCTGCAGATGCCCGCGGAGCAGCACCGCTCGACGATTTGCGACGACGTCAAGTGCGGCGGCGAGTGGGTGGACGTGCAGTGGAAACCGGACGGCAGCGAGGTCGCGTTCGTGTCGAGCTCGCGCAACCACCAGGAAGCGGCGCTGCGGGTCGCGAACGCGGCGACGGGCGGGTTCCGCGACGTCCTCAGCGAAAAGGCCGAGACCTTCTTCGAATCCGGCAACGGCAAGGTCAATTGGCGCTACCTCCCGAAATCGAACGAGGCGATCTGGTTCTCGCAAAAAGATAACTGGGGCCATCTTTATCTGCACGATCTGCAGAACGGGCAGCTGAAGAACCCGATCACGAGCGGCGACGGCAACGTCACGCAGCTCGAACGCGTCGACGAGGATGCCCGCGTCGTCTACTTCGACGGCGTCGGCCGCGAGCGCGGCCGCGATCCCTACTTCCGCCATTTCTATCGAGCCGGAATGGACGGCAAGGGCGCTCAGCTGCTGACGCCCGAAGACGCCGACCACGAGGTGTCGCTCTCGCCGACAGGGAACTATTTCGTCGACAACTTCTCGAAGCCCGACGTCGCGTCAACCGCGGTGTTGCGGGATGCGACCGGCAAGATGGTGCTTCAGCTCGAGAAGGCAGACATCACCCGCCTGCTGGCGACAGGATGGAAGCCGCCGCTGCCGATCACCGTGAAAGATCGCGGCGGCGTCGGCGATCTCTACGGGCTGCTGTATCGGCCGACGAACTTCGACCCGTCGAAGAAGTATCCGATCGTCAATCGCATCTACCCCGGGCCGCAGACCGGCAGCGTCGGCAGCCGCAGCTTCTCGGCGGCGCGCGCGGATTCGCAGTCGCTCGCCGAGCTCGGTTTCGTTGTCGTGGAAATCGACGGCATGGGAACGCCGTGGCGCTCGAAGCGGTTCCACGCAGCGTACTACGGCGACATGGGCGACAACACGCTGCCCGACCAGGTGGCAGGCATGAAGGAGCTGGCGGCGCGCTACCCGTGGATCGACATCGACCGCGCCGGCATCTACGGTCACTCGGGTGGCGGCTATGCCACGGCGGGCGCGCTGTTCCACTACCCCGACTTCTTCAAGGTTGGCGTGTCGCAGGCCGGCAACCACGACAACCGCGTCTACGAAGACGACTGGGCCGAGAAGTGGCAGGGGCTGCTCGAGAAGAAGCCCGACGGCACCACCAATTACGACAGCCAGGCCAACCAGAACTTCGCGAAGAACCTGAAGGGAAAGTTGCTGCTCGCGCACGGCTCGATGGACAACAACGTGCCCTTCTACAGCACCCTGCTCGTGGTTGACGCGCTGATCAAGGCGAACAAGGACTTCGACTTGATCATCTTCCCGAACCGCGGGCACGGCTTCGGCAACGAGCCTTACATGGTGAGGCGGCGGTGGGATTACTTCGTGAGGCACCTGCTCGGCGCGGAGCCGCCGGCGGGGTTCGAGTTGAAGGGACCGGCGGCAACGCCCGGCCCCACGCCCTAATGACAGGCACCCCATAAAGGGGTGCCCTACGGCTTGGGCGGCGAAAGGTCTTGACGGTCATTGTGCCAGGCTCGACTGCCATTTTCCGTTTCGATACGTCCACGTGTGGCCGCCGATCGCCTCGTACTCTACCCCGATGGCATCGGCCGCTCCGCGCTCTCGAACCAGGTGCAGGAACTGACGGGAATCAAGCGGCGCCGGCGGCTCGAGCGCGAACCTGGTGAACGCCGTGCCGCTGCCGAGAAAGGCCAACAGCTGCACCGCGCGGCCGCCCGGCAGCGCCGCCTCCGGGTATTCCACAAGCACCGCGACGTCGGCCTGCCTGTTGCCGTCGAAATCGCCCAGGATCATGTTTGGCGGCCACGCCGGCGTGCGCTCGCGGATTTCGCTGGCGACTTCCGGCATCACCTCGGCCAGCTTCCACGCGGCGTGCACGGCGTCGATTTGGCGACGCACGTCCTCGGGCAGGGCGACATCGTGCCCGGCGAGCGCCAGGGGAACCACGATGGCGAGTAGAATTGCGCCCGCCTGAACCTTCGGCGGACGACTGCGTAATGTGTCTATAAGGAGCCTATAGTGTTTGGACCCCTGCGTCGCGTCAAGTTCCTCATTACCGCGCCGTTCATCCTGCTCATGCTGGTGGTCATCAACCTGATGACCTCGCCCGGCCAGTGGTGGGTCCAGTGGGCCGCCCTCGGTCTCGGCATCGCCTGGGTGATCAACCTCTTCAAACTGTTCCGCGACATCGTGGTGCTCGGCGGCCTTGCGGCCTTCAGCGCCTATCTCTTCAGCCGCAACCGACAGAGTCAGTAACAGTTGACAGTTCAGTTTCAAGTGGGGCGACCCAAAACTGCAACTTGAAACTGCAACTTGAAACTGAAACTTTCAACTGCCAACTTTCAACTTTCAACTTCGTCCGGCGACGCTTCTGAGCATCGTCAGCAGCAGATCCACGGCGACGGTGTTGTGGCCGCCCAGCGGGATGATCACGTCGGCGTAGCGCTTACTCGGCTCGACGAACTCGAGATG
>JANOZI010000154.1:0-11772 GCA_031429375.1 Acidobacteriota bacterium
AAGAGCAAGACGGCGCAAAGGGTTGCCTTCCGCATTTTTCCATCTTAGCCGGTCGGCCGCGGCGCCGGCGCGAGGGAGCATCTCCCGGCGTGAGCTGGAGCGAGGCGATGACAAGAATTCGATCGCCAAATCGACCGGAGGTCGCGCAGGCGTCTTGCGGTTCTTGGCGTCCATAGCCCCAGCGCTTGATCCGCCGAGGGAGATTTGGCCGCCGAGCGAGAGCCCTATCGCACGGCACTGATGCCCAGACGCCGGGCGCGCGAACGCCGGGAGATGCTCCTTCGCGCCGGCGCCTCAGGCTGAGGGATTGAAATTGAGTTCAAGAAAGAGAGCCGGCGATAGCCGGCTCTCACAGGTGGCGAAGCGCCGAGTTCTACTTCTTCTGCTCGGCCAGCAGCTTCTTGATCTGCGCAACGGTGTTGTTCACGCCGATCATCTGGATGTCTTTGCCGATTTCCTTCGTCGACGGATGCGGATCGCCCGACAAGCCGTTGTTCACGCGCGGCGGCGCGTTCGGGTCGGCCTGGCGGCCGCCGCCACGCTGCGGTGCCGCGACGGTTTCGCCGCGAGCGATGGCCGCTTCACGCGCCAGGCGCGCATCGCGCGCCGCTTTCCACTGCTCGGGCGTCTGCCCCGTCGGGTCGAAAGGAACCGTCTTGTAAATCGGCCGCACGTATACGCCGGGCGCCGGCTCGAGGTACAGCATCTTCGCCGTTTCCATCACCGCGCCGTGCCCGCCGATCGGCAGCTTGTGCTCGTACAAGTACATCTGCACGTCGTCCTGGTACTTGGTGTAGAAATCGGGCACATAGTACACGCGCACGCCCTGCGGCGAATACTTCTTGTCCATCTCCTCGGCCGCCTCTTTCATGAAGCGCTGGCCCGCGCCGTGGTCGCCCATCAGGAAAATGTTCTTGAAGCCATTGAAGTACATGCTTTCGATCTCGGCGATCTTGAGGGCCTTGAAGACTTCGCCCGACACCGTGATGCCGCCGGGCGTCTTCGTGCCCTCGGTGACGCCGGTGGCGCCGACATCGATCGGCAGCACCGGCGCGACCAACACGTTGCCGAGCGCCTTGGCCGCGTCGATCGCGGTGTGCCGCGACATGATGGTGTGGCCGGCGAGAATGTTGTGCGGGCCCCGCGCTTCCGTGCCGCCGTTGGCGATGAGCACGTTGACCGCGCCCTTCTGCTGCTTTTCAACGACCTCGCTGCTGGTCAGAAGCTCGAGCTCGACGATCTCGGCGACCGGCTTGCCAATCTGCGCGAACGCCGCCGTGGCCACAAGCGCCAGGCCGGCAGCCAGAGTTACTGTCTTAGTCATACGTCCCCAGGGGTAAATGTGCAGAAGTGCAGTTAAAAACGTTTCTCCTGATCTTCTGGTCTCCTGTTTACTTCTTTGGCACCAATTTCAGGATTCGCGCCGCCGGGCTGTCGGTCATCACGTAGAGCGCGCCGTCAGGCCCGGTCCGCACGTCGCGGATCGGTTCCGGCTTCGGCTGCGCATCCTTCAAGAGCCGCTCCTCGCCCACGACCTTGTCGCCATCCAACACGAGGCGCACCAGGTCTCTCGTGCCATGGCCGCCGATGAAGAGATTGCCCTTCCACGCGGGAAACAACGAGCCGGTGTAGAACGTCATGCCGCTCGGACCGATGATCGGATCCCAGTAATACAGCGGTTGCTCCATGCCTGCCTGCTGCGTCATGTTGCCGGTGATTGGCCCGCCGCGATATTCAATGCCGTACGCGATCGTCGGCCAGCCGTAGTCTTTGCCCTTGCGCGCGATATTGATCTCGTCGCCGCCGCGGGTGCCATGTTCCACTTCCCACAACTCGCCCGTCGTCGGATGAAGCACCGCCGACTGAATGTTGCGATGGCCGAACGACCAGATCTCCGGCCTGACGCCTTCCTTGCCGACAAACGGGTTGTCTTTCGGAATCGAGCCGTCGCTGTTGATGCGGACGATCTTGCCGAGCCCGCTTGCCATCTTCTGCGCCTGCATGCGGCCTTCGGTGATCGACCGATCGCCCTGCGTGATGAAGAGCGTGCCGTCACGGCCGAACACCAGGCGGCTGCCGAAGTGCAGCGTTGAAACCAACGATGGCGTCTGGTGATAGATCACCTGCACGTCGTCCACGCGCGGCGCCGCCGCATCGTCCACGAATTTGCCGCGGGCCACGGCGGTGTTGTTGGCGCCGGCCTCTTGCGGTTCGGAATAGCTCCAGTAGATCAAGTTGTTCTTCGCAAATGCCGGGTCGAGAGCGACGTCGAGCAACCCGCCCTGGCCGCGCGCGTCAACCGGCGGAAGGCCGGCGACCGGCGCCGACAGCTTGCCGTCAGCGCTCAACACGCGAAGACGGCCCGGCCGCTCGGTGACCAGCATCTTGCCGCTTGGCAACCACGTCATGCCCCACGGGTTCTGCAGTCCCTCGGCGACGGTGACGACGTCGAATGCGACGGGGCCCTTGTTTTCCGGCGCGTCGGTTTGCCCGGCCCCGGCGGGCTTCTGTTCCGGGTTGTTGGCAGGGCGCGGATCGACCGGCTGCGCCGCCGCGATGTGCGGCGCCGCGGTTGCCAGTAAGGCAAATAGTGCAATGGTGATTGTGGTTCGCATGTAGCGATCTTTACACATTTCCTGAGTCGTCAGGATCCGTCAAGAATCACGTATTCATCACGCTTCCATCACGACATCGCCTGACCTGTTGCGCACAGTCGCTCCAGCAACAACTGGAGGCACGCGATGCGTCGATGGGTGGTGTTGGGGCTCGTCTTACTTGGCTGCCAGTCGCGGCCGCTGGCGGCCGGCACGCCGACGTCGTTCAGGCTCGCCGAGCAGGGCGGCATTCTCGTCGCGGTGATGTTGAACGGCACCGGACCGTTCACCATGGCCATCGACACTGGTGCCAATCACTCGGCAATCGCGGACGAGGTGGCGATCCGGATTGGGGCGCCGGCCATCGCGCAGGCGATGGTCACCTCGTCGGCCGGCAACCAAAGGCGGACCCTCGTCCGCGTTCAGCGCCTGGCGTTCGGGCCTGTTAGCGCGGGCGCCGATGCCACCGTGATTCCGCGCGAGACGCTCACCGCCATGGGCGCGTTCGATGGCGTGATTGGCCAGGACGTGCTCGCCGCGCTTCGCTACACCATCGATTTCGACCACCGGGAAATCGCCTGGCACGACGAGCCCGCGTCTCTGGCCGGGGCGCGCGCGGTGCTCACGATGACGTTCGATTACGGGCGTTTCCTGGTTGAGCTGCCGCAACGCGGATCGGTGCTCCGTCTCGTGCCCGACAGCGGCGCCGGGGGCCTGATCCTGTTTCAAGGCGCCGGACGGGTGCTGCCGGACCTGATCGGGCCCCGAGGAGGCATCGGCGTTGCGACCTTCGGAGGGCGGATCGACGCTGAATCGGTGCGGATCCGTGAGCTGCGCATTGGCTCGTCAACCCTGCGCAACCTCCCGGCCGTGCTGGTTGACCGGGCCACCAACCGGCCGGCCGACGGCGATGGCCTGCTGCCGCTCCATCTGTTCAACCGCGTGACATTCGACGGGCCGGGCCGGCGTCTGATCGTGGGATGAGCGGCGGGACGGGCATCTGATGTTTTTCTGATGGCCGCTTTCCGCGTCGCGAATCGCGTGTCCACCCGCGTATCCTGCTGGTAGTGCCGACCCGATTCCGCTGGAGCGACTTCGTCCTCGACCTCGACAGCTACCGCCTCGAACGGGCCGGCGCGCCGTTGTCGCTCGAGCCGAAGGCGTTCAACCTGCTGGCGCTGATGATCCGCCGGCCCGGCCATGTCTTCAGCAAGCAGGAGATCTTCGAGGCCGTCTGGCCCGGCACCGCGGTGACCGATCATGCGTTGACCCGCGTGGTGGCGCAGTTGCGGCGGGTGCTTGGCGACGAGGCGCGGGAGGCGCGCTACCTCGAAACCGTCCCGACCCGTGGCTATCGCTGGATTCACCCGGTTGAAGAAGTCGATGTCGCGGCGATCGCGGATCTGAAGGTCCACGCTACACCATCGTCCATTGCGGATTTGAAGGTCCGCGCTACACCAACGGGGACCACGAGCCGGCGCGCGATTGGCATCCTCCCCGGACTCGCGGCCTCGCTGGTGCTCGCGGTCGTGGCATTGCTGTTCCTGCTGTGGGCGCAGCGCGGCGCGCCGACAAGCGCCACCGGCCTCGCCGATTCAGCGCGCGTGAATGCGACATCCGGTGAAACCGAGCGCGTCAAGTGGCCTGTGCAGGTCACCACCCACGCGGGACTCGATCTGCAGCCGGCGATCTCGCCGCAAGGCGATGCGCTGGCATTCGCGTCGGATCGCAGCGGCTCCTTCGAGATCTACATCCGCGGCATCGGCGGCACGGCCGTCGACACGCCGCTGACCCGCGACGGCGGCTTCAACCTGCAGCCGGCGTGGTCGCCGGATGGCCGGTTGATCGCGTTCCATTCATCGCGGCGCGGCGGCGTCTGGGTGATCCCGGCGCGCGGCGGCGTCGCCAGACAAATCGTGCCGATCGGGTCCAAGCCGGCCTGGTCGCCTGACGGCAAGCGCATCGCGTTTCAATCAGACGAACACACCGACCTGGTGCCGACCGGTTTCGGCGCGGAGATCGGATCGACCATCTGGATCGCGGACGCCGATGGTGCCAACGCCCACGCGGTCACCCGTGGCGATCGCCCGATCGGCGGCCACGCCGCGCCGTCGTGGAGCGGCGACGGGCGTTTTATTGCGTTCAGCCTGTTCGAGGCCGGGCCGAAGAACGGCTTGTGGCTGCTCGACATCGCGTCCGGCACGACCTCGCAGCTTCACGGTGGCAACGACTACGAGTCGGTGTTTGCGCCGGATGGCTCCAACATTTACGTCGCCGGCGGCGAGGCGCTGATCTTCCGAGTTCCGTTCGACGCGGCTGCTGGCGGCGGCCGCGGGGCGGTTGACGTGATTCCTGTGGCCGGCGTGGCGGGCGTGCGCGGCCTCACCATTTCCGGCGACGGCCGCAGGCTCGGATTCGCCGCGATCTCGGTCGACAGCCACATCTGGCTGCAGCAACTCCGCGGCGACGGCGTTCCGGCCGCGCCGGCAAGGCCGCTGACCAACGACACCAGCCGCAGGAATTCGGTTCCGGTCATCTCTCCCGACGGCTCGAAGGTCGCGTACGTGTCGACACGGCAAGGCGAGGAGCCAAACGTGTGGGTGATGGCGATCGACGGCCGCGACTCCCTTCAGATCACGTCGGATGAAACGGCCGATCGCAAACCGATCTGGTTTCCCGACGGGCGCCGGCTCGCGTACTTGTCGAGAAAGGGCTCGACGGCCGGGCTCTGGTCCGTCGACATAACGACCCGGCGCGAGGAACTGCTGCTTGATTTCACGAAGACGGCACTGGCGCCCGGACCTGGTGGGCGATTCGGGGAGTTCGAGCTTTCGCCGTCCATCACGGCGTTGGCGTTCTCGGTGATCGAGCCGCCATCGGGCCGGCGGGCGATGTTCGTGACGCCAATTGATCGCTACACGCCGCGCGCGATAGGCGGCGGCGAAGCGTCGGTGGGTTATCCGGCGTGGTCACGCGATGAAAAGCAGTTGGCTGTCGAAATCAAAGGCGACTCGACACATGTCGGCGTGATCGATCTCGAGACCGGGAGCTTCCGGCAGCTCACCCGCGATCGCGGCCAAACGTGGGTCCGCAGCTGGTCACCCGACGGCCGCCGGGTTGCCGTGGCGGCGCTGCGCGACGGGTTGTGGAGCCTGCAGTCGATCGACGCGTCGAGCGGACGGCCAGCCACGATTCTCCCTGCCAGTCCGCCGCGAATCTACGTGCGGTATCCGGAATGGTCCCCGCTCGGTAACGCGATTGTGTTCGAACGCGGCGAAATGCGCGGCAACATCTGGACGCTCCGCATTCCTTGACGGGAGGGCACTTCTTGTCGGGAGGGAACCTCTGGTCGGGACGGAACCTCTTGTCGGGAGGGAACTTCTTGTCCGGCAAGCGTCAGTAGATAGTGAGTTCGACGGGCATGTTCAGGAACTCGCCGTAGCAATCGGTTTCACCCTCAACCGCGCGCGCGTGGGCCTTCGACAAAGGCTTGTACGGCGCCACTTCGATCGCCACCGAATTCGCCTTCACCGTCCGCCGCCAGCTGCCGGCCAGCCGGCCGGCAATAATAAGGTGATGCGGAAACGCGCCGTTGCTGCGCGCTTCCATGTTCGCCGCCCGCGTCGAGTCTGGGGCCGGGCGATCCTTGTAGGCGATCAGGTACTCGTCGTAGTTCGGCAGCAAGTACACCGGCGAGCTCCGGCGCTTTGCGGGCGCGGGCGCAGGCGCCGCCGTTGCTGCCGCGGACCAGTGCAGCCGGCCGTCGATGGTCTCTTCCACCAGCGCGTTGCCGGCCAGCTCGATGCCGAGCCTGGCATCGCGAACGAGCAGCCCTGACCAGCAAGTGAAATCTCTGATCGTGGCGGGCCCATGGCTCGAGAAATAGCGTTCGACCAGCCGCGCCGTCGCCTCTTCCCGAGTGATCGGTGTGGTTTTCGGCGCCCGCTCGTCGAGCAGTGCGTACGTGAAGTGCTTGTCTTGCCTGGGGCCGCTGCAGATCACGCCCTCGAGCTCGGCATGCATCATCAAGTACGCCAGCTTCAGTCCTTCGGCGGTGATCTTCGCCCTCGAGAGGTGCTCTGCCAGCTCCACGCGCGTCAGATGCTGGCCGCCGGCGAGCGCGCGCTCGATGATCGCGCAGCTTTTCTTAATCGTCTTGTCGTCGAGCTCGGCCTGGCGGTAGTAGTGGGCATTGAGCGCGTGCACACGCGGAGCGGTGAGTGACAGCATCCACCGGATGTCGCCGGGAGAGACGAAATGCCAGGTCGGCCGCAGGACGTGCGTGCGCAGGATATTGCCGCTGTTGAACGCGTGCTCGACATCGGCGTCGCCCAGGCCCCTGCCGCGCAACCCGAGCGCCCACTTGGCGGCAGGATAATCTTGCGCCTGGACTGCGCCCAGCCATGCCACCAGCTCCGTGGCCGTGAGCCGATCGGCGCTCGTCAGCTTCTGGTTGTGCAGCCGTCGACTGAGAACGTCGCTGGAAGGCGCGGCCATGATTGGCGAAGAGGCAGAAGCGCGGGGCGGCCGGAGCGGCGGACCCTGTAAGGTGCCGTGCCCCGGCCGCGTGCCCCGTAATTCTAATAGAGCGGCACGTTGCTGTCGAAGCGCACGCGAAGCACGGTGCCGGGCTCGAGCTCGACATCCTTGCCTTCGGTTGCCGCGACCACGCCGCCGCCGCCGATCAGGATGCCCGCGATCGCACCCTTCACGCCGCCGAGAATGCCGCCGATGATCGCTCCGACGCCCGCGCCGGTGCCGATCCGGGCGGTTTCGTCTTTGAGGCCGCCGCTCTCGAGAGCCTGCGTCACGGTGGCACGCACGTCGTGGGTCCGGCCGTTAACGGTGAGACGCGAGAACTCGACGGTAACGCTGCCCTTGCGTTCCAGCCGTGTTGCCTTCTCGACGGCCGTTACGTGGCCAACCAAAAGCGCGCCGGCCGGCACCAGCAGCTGGTTGCCCTGGTAAAGATCGACAAGGGTCGTTGCCTCGACGCGATCTTCGACCACGGCTTCTTTGGAGTCGAGACGGGTCTGCAGCCGCACATCGACTTCAGTGCCCATCGGGATCTCGCGCGTACCGTTGCGGCGGTTCGTCGCCGTGGTGTCGCGGTTGGGATAATTGGTCGCGGTGGTGTCGCGGCCGCCGTTATACACGGGCTCGCGGGTGCCGTTGTTGTTGCGGTCGCGCGCGTCGTACCCCGTCGTCGGGCCGCTCGCGATGCGCGTGTTCAACCGATCGATGCGGTCGCCGATATCGCGGCGCTCGCGTTGGGTTACCGTTTCACCGCGGCGTGCTTTGACGCGCAGATACGCCAGTTCGTCCTGGAGCTCTTTCAACTCGAGCGCCACGCCGGTGGGTTCAGTGCGCGCGAAGGCCGTCTGCGCGTCCAGAAGCTTGCGCTCCAGGGTGGCCATGTCGGAAGCCGTCTGGCCAAACGTCACGGTGCCGGTCAGTAGAACTACTCCGATTACCGTCATTCCGAATCTCATCATTCACCTCTTCATCCCTCGACTGTCGCTCGTCCTTCGACAAGCCCAGGACGACCCTGAGCATCGTCGAAAGGGTCGGGATGACCCTGAGCGGAGTCGAAGGGTCAGCGCCTATGTGCGCTCTTTGAGAGAGGAGCAAGCCTCGTGCCGCCGGAATCCGCCGCAGACTGAGCGGCAGTCCCTCGATCCAGCTCTGCTATTTGCCGTCATTGGGAATGTGCCTACCTTAGTTTCTGACCAGGCCTACCCGCCCCATGCGCCCCAGCCGCCCCGCGGGCGTACAGGAATGGCGCGCTTCTTGTAGTGAACAGGTCGAGGAAATGGTGATGAAACTCCACTCTCGCATGCTTCTGGTGTTTACCCTCGTCGCGTCGACCGTTTCGGCGCAAACCAAGGTCACACCGCCCAAAAACAAGTACACGCCGGAACAGGACGTACAGATCGGCCGCGAGGCTGCAGCCGAGGTGCGCCAGCAGTACCCGCTGATCAACGATTCGCAGATCAAGGGCTACCTCGAGCGGCTGGGCGATCGTCTGGTCGATGCCGCGCCCGCCGAGCTCAAGAAGCCGGTCTTCGAGTATTCGTTCACGCCCGTCAACCTGAAAGACATCAACGCCTTTGCCTTGCCGGGCGGACCGATGTTCGTCAATCGCGGAATGGTTGAAGCGGCGACACAGGAAGCTGAAGTCGCCGGCGTGATGGCGCACGAGCTCGCACACGTATTGCTGCGCCATGGCACCGCCAACGCCACCAAGCAGCAGGGCTTTCAAATCGGCGCGCTCGCCGGCGCCATTGCCGGCGCGGTGATCGGCGGCGGCCTCGGCCAGGTGATCTCACAGGGATCGCAATTCGGCCTCGGCACCTGGCTGATGAAATATAGCCGCGAATACGAAAGGCAGGCCGACCTCGTCGGCGCGCAGATCATGGCCCGCGCAGGTTACGACCCACGAGCTCTGGCACGGATGTTCGAGACTATCCAGAAGCAAGGCGGCGGCAGCCCGCCGCAGTGGCTGAGCAGCCACCCCAACCCCGGTAATCGAACGCAGTACATCAATGCGGAGGCAGCGCAGCTTCGAGTCGCTCCGACGCCGAGCGATGCTGGTTTTCAGCAAACGCGCAGCAAGCTCGCGTCAATGGCGCCGGCTCGCTCGATGGCTGACCTCGAACGTAACGGCGGCAACGGCAACGGCGGCGAAGGCCGCGCCCCGGTGTCGGTCGGCAGGGTTGGTGATCCTGTTCCCTCCCCGTCGCGCCAGTACCGAACCGTCAAGGGCGGCGAGCTCTTCCAGGTGAGCGTTCCTACGAACTGGACGCCGATCTCATCGAACAACTCGATGAAGTTCATCCCGCAGAACGGTTACGGCGAGGCCAACGGCCAGGAGACCATGACGCACGGCGCCGAACTGGGCGTCGCGCAATCGTCGTCGCGCGATCTGCGGCAGTCCACGCAGACGCTGGTAGACGGTTTCCTTCGCAGCAACCCCGAAATGCGCATCGTCGGCCAGCAGCGCCAGATGTCGCTGTCGGGTCGCACCGCGATCGTGACGCCGCTCGTGGGCCGCTCAGCACTTGGCGGCACCGAGCGCGTTGACCTGCAGACGACGTTCCTGGCCGACGGCAACATGTTCTATTTCCTGACCGTGGTGCCCGACCGCGACTACGACATCTACGCCTCGACCTTCCAGCGCATCGCGCAATCCATCCGCCTGACAGACCGCTAAGCTGATTGGCCCGACGTACAACAAAAAACGCTCCGGACTTTCCGGAGCGTTTTTGTTTTTGCGGTGGTACTCGTGCTCGAAGAGAGATCCAGCCGGCGTGCGCTAGTTGGCTGCGGCGTTGAGCGCGAGCAGGTCCGACTTAGCGGCACTCCGCGCGCGTTGAACTTCGGCGTTGGCATCGAGGTCGGGCTTCGAAGCTCGAATGGCGTCTGCCAGCGATTGATGTTCGGTCAGCACGCGATGCTTCAGCAGAATGAAGGGCACCTGCGTGTTGCGCGCGGCGTGGGCGATCGTCGCAAACTGTTCAGCGTCGCCGAAGCCTTCCACCGCGAGGTTGATCTTCGTGCCGCGTGCGAGCACGGGTTTCATCCGATTGTGCAGCGCCGGCGCGGTCACGGGAATGGTCATCACGAGTTTCGGGGCTTCGGCCTTTTCAACCGGCGCGGTCAGGGCCGGTTTGGCAGCAGCGGCGCGGGTCACGACGCGACGCGTCTTGACAGCCGGCGGTTCGACAACGGGAACCGCCACTGGATCCGTGGCCTGTTGAGTCACCGTCGTGGCCTGGTTCGCCGGCTCCGGATCCATCAACGTGATGGCCGACGCGATCCACATGCCGAGCGCGATGCCGCCGGCAACGCCGATGATTGCGGCCGAGTTTGTTCCAGTCTTCATTGGTTCACCTCTCTGAGACGGGGTCATCCTCCGGACTTCCAAGATCCGTACCGGCGATAACGCGCCCGTAATCGTGATCCGCGTAGACGATCGAGGATTTCTTACACTGCCGGCAGCCCGAAAGGGCGTCCTGACACTAGAATGCGCTGCGAGGAACTCATGAACAAAGTGCTGGCGCTCGCGTCGATTACTTTCGTGTGCGGTTGTGGTTGGCCATTGCTCGCACAGCAACCTCAGCAGCCCGTGCCAACTGCCGCGTGGGCGCCGAAGCCCATCACTTCGCCCGCCTATCCGTTAGGGCATCAGCCATGGGTGAAGCTGGCTGATCTGAAAGCGCGTCACAAGGGCGAGGCCAGCTGGACCGAAAGGCTCGTCGACGATGGGCGGTTGAGCGGTGAGTACTATGCGGCCGCGCCGGGCACGAAGGTCGCGCGGCGGTTTCACCCGGACACGCGTGAATGGTTCGCGGTCGTCGAGGGCGAGGTCCGCGTTGACATCGAAGGGCAGGCGCCTTTCACCGCAACCCGCGGATCGCTCGTCAATATTCCGCGTCAAACGATCTATTCGCTCGAGACGATTGGCGCGGCGCCAAGCCTCCGGTTCGTCGTGAATGTCTCGCGCGCCAGGACGGTGTTTCCCCAGGATGTCGAGCCGCCTCCGCCCGCCGCGGGCACCGCATGGGTGCCGGTCACGATCAATCGGACCGCGGGACGCTATGACGAGTTCAACCAGCCGCACTTGAACATTCACGAGGCAGCGGCGAAGAACGAGAAGTACGCGGGCGGCCGTTTCGTTCGCGACGACAAGTCCGAGATGCTCGTGCTCTACGGTCACGAGAAGAACATGCCACCGCTCGACCCGGCCGACAAAGGACACTTCCACGCCGAGAGCGCGGAATTCTGGCTCGTGTTGACCGGCCAGATCCGTTACGCCTTCGAGGGCCAGCAGCCGTTCGTCGCCAGCGAAGGGGACGTGGTCTACGTGCCCGCGGGCACGTGGCACGCCACCCGATACACGGGCGCCGCGCCCTCGTGCCGCTTGTCGATCACCGAGTACGTCGGCAACGCGCTGTTGCTCGAGCGCAAGCAGTAAGGCACCCCATAAAGGGGTGCCCTACGACAGTCGTGGCTGACCGTGGGGACTCGACGCCGTACGCCGTAGGGCACCCCTTTAGGGGTGCCTGTCCTACTTCGGGATACGCGTCGCCGGCGCGTCGGCGATCATCGTCCCGGTCAGCGGAACACCCATCGCACCGGATGGGATGTAGACGACCGTGTGATTCGGCGAGTTGAC
>JANOZI010000155.1:0-5660 GCA_031429375.1 Acidobacteriota bacterium
CAAGTCGCTCGTGCTGGGAGGCACCTCTCCGCGCACTTCGTGGGGCACCCCATAAAGGGGTGCCCTACGATGACGCTGACGAGACATAAAGGGGTGCCCTACGTCGATCGGGGGCTGCGCTTCAGGAATGATCCGTTGCCGGCCTTGCCGGTGAACTTGCCGCCGTCGATGATGACCTTGCCGCGCGACACCACCGTTTCAGTGACGCCAATCACCTGGCGGCCCTCGTACGGGTTGTAGTCCACCTTCATATGATGCGTCTTGGCCGACAGCGTCGTCTTCTTCTCCGGGTCGAAGATCACGATGTCGGCGTCGGACCCGGGCGCGATGGTGCCCTTCTTCGGGAACATCCCGAAGATCTTCGCGGGCGACGTTGACGTCAGCTCGACGAAACGGTTCATCGTGATCCGCCCCGTGCGCACGCCGCCGTCGTACACCAGGCTCATGCGCGTCTCGACGCCGGGCGCGCCGTTCGGGATCTTCGAGAAGTCGCCGTCGCCGAGGTGCTTTTCCTTCATGCAGAACGGGCAGTGGTCCGTCGCGATCGCCTGCAGGTCGTTGAACGCCAGCCCTCGCCATAGCTTGTCCTGCGTCGCCTTCGCGCGCAGCGGCGGGCTCATCACGTACTTCGAGCCCTCGAAGCCCGGCTCTTCATAGTTGTCGTACGAGAGAAACAGGTATTGCGGACACGTCTCCGCAAAGGCCGGCAAGCCGCGATCGCGCGCCTCGGTGACCATCTCCAGCGCTTCCGCCGCCGAGAGGTGAACGATGTAGACCGGCACGTCTGCGATCTCCGCAAGCGCGATGGCGCGGTGCGTGGCCTCGCCTTCCGCGCGCGCCGGCCGCGTCAACGCGTGATACTTCGGCGCGGTCTTGCCTTCCGCCAGCGCCTTCTTCACCAGCACGTCGATCACGCCGCCGTTCTCGGCATGCATGCAGATGGTGCCGCCGTTCTTGCCAGTACGCAGCATCGCCCGGAAGATGCTGGCGTCATCCAACATGAAGATGCCGGGGTAGGCCATGAACAGCTTGAACGAGCTGACGCCCTGGCGGACCATCGAGTCCATCTCGATTTCGACCTGGTCCGACAGCTCGGTGATGATCATGTGGAAGCCGTAGTCGATCGCCGCTTTGCCTTCAGCTTTCTTCGACCACGTTTCAAAGGCGTGGTGCAGCGTCTCACCGCGGTACTGAATCGCGAAATCCACGATCGTCGTCGTGCCGCCGAAGGCGGCGGCGATGGTGCCGGACTCGAAATCATCCGCCGAGGTTGTGCCGCCAAACGGCATGTCCATGTGGGTGTGAACGTCGATGCCGCCGGGGATCACGAACTTGCCCTTGGCGTCGATCACCCGATCGGCCGGCATCGTCAGCGCCGTGCCGATCGTGGTGATCTTCTCGCCTTCGATAAAGACGTCGCCCACATACTCATCCGTGGCGGTGACGATTGTTCCGTTCTTGATCATCAAACTCATGAAGCCACTCCGGGACCGCCACTGTTAACTGGCAACTGTGAATTATCAAATGGTTGTGGTGGATTATAAGGGGCGCTGCGCCGGTCGGCGCGTTTTCTGCATGCTGGCCGACCAAGGAGATGACCGTGCACTCACCCCTCACCAATCTGTGTAACGTGAATCGACGAATGACTCTGCTGGTACCGTGGCTCGCCGCCATCCTTGCCATCCCCGCGTTGGCAAGCGCTCAAACGCCACCCCCGCCGCCGGGCTGGATTGGATCCGCGGGTGCCGGGCTCGCCCTGACCCAGGGCAATAGCGACACGTCAACAGTCAACATCGGCTACGACGTGAAGCGCGACACCGGTTCCAAGATCCTTTTCGGCAGCACGGGGCTGTTCATCCGCGGCGAGTCGGAGGGCGACCTCACCACCAACCGGCTGGCGTTCGACGGCCGGGTCGATCGCAAGCTGTCGAGTCGCACCACGGTGTTCGGCCAGGCGCAATACCTGCGCGACACGTTCAAAGAGATCGATTACCTGATTTCGCCGACCGTCGGCGTCAGCCGGCTCCTGCTCAAGAACGATCGCTCCGAGCTCGGCATCGACGGCGGTGTCGGCGTGGTGTGGGAGAAGAACCTCAACCGGGAAACCGACCTGGACGGCGCCCTGGTGGCCGGCCAGAAACTCGCGCACAAGTTGAGCGCCACGACCACGCTCACCGAACGGGTCGCGGCACTCTGGAAGATGGACGACTTCGACGACGCGCTTTACACCTTCGGCATCGGGCTGGCGGCCAGCATCACCTCGGCGACCCAGCTCAAGGTGGAGCTGCTCGACTCGTTCAAGAACAAGCCGCCGTCACCCAGCGTGGACAAGAACGACGTCGCCGTGCTCGTGTCGTTCGTCTACAAGATCGACTAGCGGAACTACAGTTCCGCTCTACGGGTCCCAGAACACGCTTTGGCACCCCTGGAACTGGATGCACCGTACGCACCTATAATCCCGGCATGGCGGACATTTCTGTCACCTTTACCGGGCTGAAGTTTACTAACCCCTTCCTGCTGTCGTCGGCGCCGCCGACCGAGTCTGACAGCAACATCATGCGGGCCTTCGACGCCGGCTGGGGCGGCGTGGTGACCAAGACCATCGGGCTACATCCGGTCACCAACGTCGCCGGGCCGAAGACCAAGTTCCTGCGCTCCACCCTCGACGGCCGTCTGTCGATGCAGAAGCGGCCCGAGACGTCGCTCCACTCGTCGTGGAACTGGGAGCTCATCTCGGACAAGCCGCTCGACTGGTGGGTGCCGAAGATCGCGGGGATCAAGAAGGCGTATCCCGATCGCATGCTGATCGCGTCGATCATGGCCGGCTCGGGCAGCGACAAGGAACTGGCGGCCTGGCAGACGCTGGCCAAGGCGTGCCAGGACGAAGGCGCCGACGCCTTCGAGCTGAACCTGTCGTGCCCGCACATGGACCGCAAGGACATGGGCTCGAACATCGGCAAGGATCAGGAACAGGTTTCGATCGTCACCGAGATCGTCAAGGAAGTCGCCAGGATCCCGGTGTGGTGCAAGCTCACGCCGTCGACCACCGACATTGTCGAAGAGGCGAGCGCGGCCTTCAACGGCGGCGCCGACGCGATCGTGTCGTCGAACACCTTTCCCTCCCTGCCGCTGATCGATCCCGAGACGCTCGACTTCGAGATGAACGTCGACGGGCTGGTGTCGAGCGGCGGGCTGGGCGGCCCGGCGATTCTGCCGCAATCGCTGGCCAAGATGTCGTCGCTCACCAAGGCGTTTCCCGACCGCGCGTTCTCGGGCATCGGCGGCGTGAGCGAGTTTGCGCACGCGCTCAACTACATGCTGCTCGGCTGCGGCACCGTGCAGGTCTGCACCGCGGCGATGCTCGATCGCGCGATCGGGCCCAACGTGATCAAGAACCTGATCGAGGGCATGCAGCAGTTCATGGAAAAGCGCGGCTACGCCTCGCTCGAAGATTTCCGCGGCCTGCGTCGCGGCAACGTCGTGGTGCACTCGCAGATCCGCCGCCCCGACGGCAAGGAGTACCACGGTGGGCACGAAGCCGAAGGCTACGCGAGTTGAACGCAGAAGGCACCCCTAAAGGGGTGCCCTACGTGCAACCTAAAGGGGGGCCCTACGTGCAACCTAAAAGGGGTGCCCCACGTGCAATCTAAAGGGGTGCCCTACGTACAACGAGGCGACTTTGTTGAGCTGACCGAGGACGTTTCGGCCAGCCCGTTGTGGAACGCTGACCTTGCGCCCACGTCGCTCGCCAGCCGGACGTGGTCCACCTATCACATCGCCGCGCTCTGGATCGGCATGAGCGTGGTGATCACTACTTACACGCTCGCGTCGGGGTTGATGCAGCAGGGCATGAACTGGTGGCAGGCGCTCGTCACCATTCTGCTCGGCAACGCCATCGTGCTCGTCCCGATGATCTTGAACGCCCACGCCGGCACCAAGTACGGCGTGTCGTTTCCGGTGCTGTGCCGCGCCGCGTTCGGGGTGAGGGGCGCCAACGTGCCGGCGATGCTGCGCGCGATTGTCGCGTGCGGGTGGTTCGGCATCCAGACGTGGATCGGCGCCCTCGCCCTGCAGGCGTTGCTGACCGCCGCGTGGACCGGCTGGGCCGGCGTGCCGGGCGGCATCTGGATCGCGTTTGCGATCTTCTGGCTCGCGCAGGTTGCAATCATCATCAAGGGACTCGAAGGCATCAAGCTGCTCGAGGCCTGGTCGGCGCCGTTGCTGCTGGGCGGCGGCGCGTTGTTGCTGTGGTGGGCGATCGCTAATGGCGGCGGCCTCGTGCGCATCCTCTCGGAATCGCCGAAGCTGCAGCAGGGCCGCACGCCGTTCTGGACGTTGTTTCCCGCCGCGCTGACAGCCAACGTCGGCTACTGGGCCACGCTCAGCCTGAACATTCCCGACTTCACCAGGTACGCGCGCAGCCAGAAATCGCAGGCGCTCGGCCAGGCCCTCGGCCTGCCGGCGACGATGACGGCGTTTGCGTTTCTGGGGGTGGCGGTGACGAGCGCGACGATCGTGATTTTCGGCGAGGCGATCTGGGATCCGGTGGTGCTGATCGCACGCATCGGCAGCCCGATGGTGGTGATCCTCGGCGCGCTCGTGATCCTGGCCGCGCAGATCACCACCAACATGGCGGCCAACGTGGTGTCGCCGGCGAATGACTTCTCGAGCCTGTCGCCCAAGCGCATCAGTTACGTGACCGGCGGGTTGATCACCGCCACGGCCGGCATCGCGATGATGCCGTGGAAGCTGTACGCCGACGCCTCGGCCTACATCTTCACCTGGCTGCTCGGCTACTCGAGCCTGATGGGCGCGATCGGCGGCATTCTAATCTCGGATTATTGGATCCTCCGCGCCCGCCAGCTGTCGCTGCCGGATCTGTTCAACGAGCGCGGGCGCTACGCGTACACGAACGGCGTCAACCCCAGGGCGATGATCGCGCTGGTGCTTGCGATCCTGCCGGTTGTTCCGGGATTCCTGCGCGCGGCGATGACACCTGGTGGCGCCGTGCCCAACCCGAACTTCTTCGATACGCTCTACACCTACGCCTGGTTTGTTACTTTTGGACTCAGCGGGGCTCTCTACTTATTGCTGATGCGTCGCCCGGCTTCGTAGGACTCGCGCCTTTGGCGCTCGTGCGAGTCGGGCTTCCACCTTCGCGCTACGCGCTACGGCGGACAAGTCGCCCCTCCTGGGACTCGCTTCGCTCGTTGGGAAGAACCCTCGTGAGGAACCCTCGTGAAGAACCCTCGTGAAGAACCCTCGTGAAGAACCTGAGATAATGTCCTCGTCATGAACACCGGCTCGTACGTCAACGGCAAGTTCTATAACCCCTCGTCCGGCGCGATCAGCAAGAACATCAACCCCGCCGACACCAGCGATGTAATCGCCGAGTACTCGCTGGCGACAAAGGCGGATGTCCGGCTGGCAATCGACGCGGCCGTGGCCGCGTTTCCGGCGTGGCGCAAGACGCCGGGTCCCGAGCGCGGCCGCGTGTTGTGGCGGGCCGCCAACATCGCCCGCAGCCGCCTCGACGAAATCGCCCGCACGCTCACCCGCGAGGAAGGCAAGATCCTGAAGGAAGCGCGCGGCGAGGTGCTGAAGGGCATCTCGCTGCTCGAGTACTACGCCGGCGAAGGCTTCCGCATGCACGGCAAGAC
>JANOZI010000156.1:0-2347 GCA_031429375.1 Acidobacteriota bacterium
CGCCTACGACCGAGCGACGCTCCCTTGGCTTATCAGCCGAAGGCGTGGCCGGCGGCGGCGATCGTGCCCCGCAATAAAGCTGCCTTGCCTTGAAGACCCGACTCGGTCGTTCGCCATTCAGCAATCGGCAATGTAGGATTGACTCATGATTCGTTTCCTCATCGTCGCGTGCGGAGTGGTGCTGGCAACAACGATCGGCGTCGCTACTGGGGCACCCCATAAAGGGGTGCCCTACGAGTGCGCGACAGGGGTGCCCTACGCGCGTGCGACAAGGGTGCCCTACGTGATCGTGAGTGCCAGTAGGGCGCCCCGTTACGGGGCGCCGATCGAGCAGGAGAAGTCGGTGAAGGCCGGCGTCTACACCGCAGCCCAGGCCGGGCGCGGTGAAGCGCAGTTTCGCACCAGCTGCGCGAGCTGCCACGCGCCCAACCGCTTCACCGACGACCTGTTCTACATGAGTTTTGCCGGCAAGCCGCTGTGGGAGATGTTCGACGTCATCAGCGACACGATGCCCGAAGACAACCCCGGCAACCTCAAGCCGCAGGAATACGCCGACGTCATCAGCTACCTGCTCAAGCTCAATAAGTTCCCCGACGGGCAGGAAGAGCTTCCGCCGACCAAGGAAGTGCTGATGACGATCAAGATGGAGAAGCCGTAAGGCCGGGGCTCAAAGGAAAGGCGCCCCGCGAGGGGCGCCTCAATAAGTGGCAGCGATGTCTCCGTGCAACCGGTAGAAGTCTACGAAATGCCCGCGGCGACCTTGGCGCGCGCCGCCGCGGTAATTCTGGCGTACTTGGCCTGCATCAGCAACCACTCTGTTTGCAACAGCCGCACCTGCGCGTCGTTGAGCTCCGCGGAGGTGATGACGCCATTCTCATACGAAACCTGCGCGATTGCCACGCTTTCGCGAGCCAGTTCCAACGCCAGCTCCTGCGTTGACACCACCTCGGCAGACGACTCGAGGGCTGTCCACGCCGACTCGAGGTCGAGCCGCGCGTTGTCGGTGGCGTAGCGCAGCCCGTGTTCCGCCTGCCGCATCTGCGACTGCGCAACGGCCCGGCGCGCCGCCGCACCCGGGGCCGCAAACAGCGGCACGTTCAGGCTGAGGCCGAAAGCGTAGCTCTGGTTGTCGCGGCTCAACAGGCTCGCCAGCGAATCCTGCTGGTATTGCATGTTGCCGGTGAACGACAGGCTCGGTTTCCACTCGCCCTGGGCCAGGTTCGACGAGTATTCCGCCGCCTGCCGCCGCGCCGTAAACGCCTGCAGGTCCGGCCGCCGCGGCAGCTCTTCGTCGAGCTGGGCGCGGGCATGGCCGACGACCGGCTCGTCGAGCGAGCCCTGCAGATCGATCGCCTGCGACTGCGGTATCGCCAGCACGCCGCGCAGCGCCTGCAGCGAGGTGTCGACCCGCGCCCTGGCCTGGATGCGCAGGGCCTTGGCGTTGGCCAGTTCAACCTGGGCCTGCAGCACGTCGAGCCGCGCCACCGTGCCGGACTCGAACCGCGCCTTGGCCAGCTCCAGTTGCTTCTCCGACAAGCGGACCTGTTCGTCGGCCACGGTCACCCCGCGCCGGTTCATCAACGCGGCGTAGAACGTTTCCACCACGCGGTATTCGATCTCCTGCCTCGTCCGCGCGAGCTCCAGCTTCGACGCGTCGAGCGACGAGGTGCTGATGCCGTAGGAATTGTTCAACCGCCCGCCGGTGTAGATCGGTTGATTGATAAACAACTGCATGTTGTTCTCGCGGCTGAAGGCGGCCTGGAACGTCTGCTCATTGGGGCCGAACACGCCGGCGGGAATGCGGATCACAGGGAAGCGTTGCGTCGGCGTGTAATTGAACCCCAGGTTCACTTGCGGCAGAAAGCTCGTCTTCGCCTCCTGCACGCGGCCCTGTGTTTCGACGACCCGCTCTTGCGCGACCTTCAGTCCTTCGTTGGCCGACAGCGCGCGCTCCAGCGCCTGGTTGAACGTCAAGCTGACCGGCGCGGGCTGCCCGCCTTCGCGGCCGGAGGCCGCCCCGCCTTCGCGGCCAGAGGCCGCTACGGCGAGGTCTCGCCAAAGCTCGCCAGACAATTGGCGAGCGGAGGCGGATACGGCGAGGTCTCGACGTAGCTCGCTCGTCTGTTCGCGATCGGAGTCGGAGGCAAACACCGCCGACGCCGACAGCAGCCACCCGACGATGGCGACGAGCAGCACCACGCCGGTGACCCGCACCACTTGAGGCAGAGGCGCCGACGGTGCGGTACGCCACGACTTCACCCGCTCCACGACGCGCGCGAGCAGCAGGTACGACACCGGCACCACCACCAGCGTGAGCAGGGTGGAGGTGATCAGCCCGCCGATCGTG
>JANOZI010000157.1:0-1531 GCA_031429375.1 Acidobacteriota bacterium
GCTTTTGTGCTGGATACGCTGAAGAATCTGTTCGCCGTCGCCGACCTCCGCAACCGGGTGCTGTTTACCCTCGGCATGCTGGCGGTGTATCGCGTCGGCAACCACATCCCGACGCCGGGCGTGAACTCGGAGGCGCTGCGCATTCTCGCCGAGCAGGCGCAGAACACGATGTTCGGCCTCTACGACATGTTCACGGGCGGCAGCCTGTCGCGCATCACGATCTTCGCGCTGGGCGTGATGCCGTACATCAGCTCGTCGATCATCCTGCAGCTGTTGACGGTGGTGTGGCCGTACCTCGAGCGGCTGTCGAAGGAAGGCGAGCTCGGCCGCCGCAAGATCACGCAGTACACGCGCTACCTGACGCTGGTGCTGGCGATGGTCCAGTCGATGGGCATCGCGATTTACCTCGAGCGCCAGACGCAGATTGCCGGCGGGCTGCCGCTGGTCTACGAGCCGGGCTGGGGCTTCCGGTTGATGTGCATGCTGACGCTCACGACCGGCACCATGTTCATCATGTGGCTCGGCGAGCAGATCACCGAGCGCGGCATCGGCAACGGCATGTCGCTCATCATCTTCTCCGGCATCGTGGTCAACTTCCCACGGGCCGTGATTGCCACCATCGATCAGATGCGCACCGGCCAGATCGGCCTGCTGACGATGGCGGTGCTGGTGGTGCTGATGGTCGGGGTGATCGCGGCGATCATCTACGTCGAGCGCGGCCACCGGCGCATCACCGTGCAGTATGCGAAGCGCGTGGTCGGGCGGCGCCAGTATGGCGGCTCGAGCACGCACATCCCGCTGAAGGTCAACACCGGCGGCGTCATTCCGGTGATCTTCGCGAGCTCGATCCTGACGTTCCCGGCGACGCTGTCGGGCATGTTCACGCCCGGCGGGTGGGCGGATGCGGCGGTGCGGCAGATTGCCTACGGCATGCCGCTCTACAACCTGCTCTACGTGCTCGGCATCGTGTTCTTCGCGTACTTCTACACCGCCATCATCTTCAATCCCGATGATGTCTCCGAGAACATGCGGAAGTACGGCGGCTTCATTCCCGGGATCCGTCCCGGCAAGCGCACGGCGGAATACATCGACACCATCCTGGCCCGCATCACGCTGGTCGGGGCGCTGTACCTGGCGATGGTGGCGATCCTGCCGGAGTTCCTGCTGACCGGCTTCAAGGTGGCGCCGATTCCGTTCATCGGCGAGCAGCTCGACGCGCTGCTGCCGCGATTTGTCACGCAAGGCTTGAACGTGCAGTTCTTCTTCGGCGGCACGTCGTTGCTGATCGTCGTCGGCGTGGCCATGGACACCGTGAACCAAGTCGAGTCGCAACTGATCATGCGCCATTACGATGGGTTCATGAAGAAGACGCGGATTCGCGGACGGCGCGGATAAGGTGGCGCTGAACCTGGTGATGCTTGGCCCGCCCGGGGCGGGCAAGGGCACGCAGGCGGAGCGGTTTGCACGCGAGCACGGCATTCCGAAGGTGTCGACCGGCGACATCCTGAGGGAAGCGGTGCACGGCGCGACG
>JANOZI010000158.1:0-10475 GCA_031429375.1 Acidobacteriota bacterium
TTGGGAGCCGGCCCACGCGGTGGCTGAATTGCGACGCCATGGGAACTATCGCGTGGAAGCCGTCGGACTGACCTTGGCCCCGGTCCGCTCAATGGGCGGCATCACCGTACTGCCCTCGAAGATTGTGTCCGAGGTCGACCCCGCGGACATCGCCGTGTTCATTCTTCCGGGTGGCGATCGATGGGAACATGGTCCAGTCGAGCCGGAACTCGAGGCGACGCTTAGACGGATTGATGCCGGCGACGTCCCAATCGCGGCGATTTGCGCTGCGACCGTTGCGATTTCGCGACTCGGCCTCCTGCGCGGCCGACGGCATACGAGCAATGGCCTCGATTACTTGCGCTCGCACGCGCCAGGATACCTGGAAGCCGATAACTACGTGGACGCGCCGGCCGTTCGCGATCGGAAGCTCATTACCGCCAGCGGACTTGGCGACGTCGAATTCGCCCGTGAGCTCTTCGAGGAACTGAATGTGCTGACCGCCGAAGATCGTGCATTGTGGGCGCAAATGTTCCGCAGCGCGAAGCTTCCGTCCTGACCAGGCAGCAGCTGCACTCTGCGCACACGCGGCTACGCAGCGCCGAGCAACAGGAGAGCCGCGTCGCGGTCGATACCAGTCACACGGACGCGTTTTGAGCGCGCGCGTTCGCCGCTCACGATTTCAATACGGCGTTTGGGAAGGCCGAGTGCCTCGGCGAGAACGGCGATCAACTCTGCATTGGCGGCGCCGTCAACCGGGGCGGCGGCGAGCTTGACGAGCAGTGCGCCGTCGCGCACGCCGGCGATGCCGCTGCGGCCCGCGCGGGGAATGACGCGGACCTCGAGCAGCGCGTGCGCATCAGCCGTGTCAGCCGGTGTGGGTCTGGCCTTCGGCTTTTTGCGGGACATCCACCGCTCTCGGCGCCGGTGCGGGCGGGACTTCGGCCGGCCGCGGCCGGTGCAGCAGGATGCGCTCTTCGCGGACGCGCGCGTCCTGCTCGCGGATGAACTCGAGCGTGTTGTTGAGCGTGCCGATCAGCCCCTCGATGCTGGTCTCGACCTCGCGCCGCTTCATCCGCAGGCCGTCGATCTCGCGCTGCACGTCTTCGAGCCGTGACTGTCCTTTTTGCAACAACAGATCGGCGCGGCCTTCGGCTTCGCGGAGGATCAACGCGGCTTCCTGCGTGGCGTGCTCCTTGATTTCGTCCGCCATCTTCTGCGCGCTGAGCAGCGTGTTGCGCAGGTTGCGCTCCTGGCCGCGGTGCTCGCCGAGCACCGCGTCGAGCTTGGCGACGTCCTGGCGCAGCTTGTCGTTCTCGCGCAGCGCGTTCTCGTAGTCGTCGGCGACCTCGAGCAGGAACGACTGCACCTCGCCGCGGTCGAAGCCGCGCATCACGGTCTGGAATCGCTGCTGCCGAAGATCGAGTGGTGTGACTTTCATAATTTTCGTGATTCGTAATTGGTTATTCGTTAATTCGGGCTCTCGCACCAAAAATTGCCGTTCCGACCCGAACCATGGTCGCGCCTTCCTCGATGGCGACCTCGAAATCGTGGCTCATGCCCATCGAGAGCTCCCGGAGCCGTGTCTCGGCCACGCCCTCGCCGCGCAGCCTGTCGCGCATACCGCGCAGTCGGGCAAACCAGGGCCGGGCCCCTTCCGGATTCTCGGCCAACGGCGGCAAGAGCATCAGCCCCACCAGGTTAGCGGCCCCACATTCACTGGCGGCGGCGAAAATCGCCGGCACCTCGTCCACGGCCGCGCCGTGCTTGGTGGCCTCGAGCGCCAGGTCCACCTGGACCAGGACCTCGACCGAACGCCCAGCGGCTGCCGCCGCCTGATCCACCCGGCGAAGCAGGTCCGCACTGTCGATGGCGTGAACGAAATGGACGGCTGCCGCCGCTTTCTTCGCCTTGTTCGACTGCAGGTGGCCGATCAGGTGCCAACGCATGCCGGTATCGGTTGTTTGGGCGGCCTTCAGCAGGGCTTCCTGGACTTTGTTCTCGCCAAAGTCGAGCTGCCCGGCGTCGGCCGCGGCCCTGACCGCGTCGATTGGATGGGTCTTGGAAACGGCAATCAGCCGGATGTCTTCCGGCCGCCGGCCCGAGCGCCCGGCCGCTTCCGCCATGCGAGCGCGGATTTCAGCCAGGCGTCCCGGAATGTGTTCGTACACGAAACCGTTTGGTTACTCGTAATTCGTTGTTGGTTATTCGTAATTGGTTCTTGTTTATTTCTTGAGCTGAGCAATCATCCCCTTGGCTTGAGTGGCGTACTGGCCCTCGGGCGCAAGCTTGACGTAGGTTTCAAACGACCCAACCGCCTCGGGCAGCTTGCCTTCGTTCAGCAGGGCCATGCCGAGCTGATAGTGGGCATCGGCCAGGTTCGGATTGGCCTTGATCGCTTCCTCGAACTTGACCTTGGCCTCGGCGATCTTGCCCTGGTTCCACAGGATGATGCCCTGGTTGAACACCGCGTCGGCGCTGCCGCCTGAGCCGCCGCCGGCCGCCGCCGCCTTCGTGCTCATTGCCGCGGCCTCGTCGAACCGCTTCTGGTTGTTGTAGAGCGTCGACAACGCGTTCAGCGCTTCGGAGTAGTCGGCCTTGAGCTCGAGCGCCTTCTGCCATGCCGCCTCGGCCTGCTTTTCTTCCTTCTTCGCCATGTAGGCGACGCCGATGTTGTAGTAGCAGTCGAAGCAGGTGGGCGTCATCGCCGCCGCGGCCTGGAACTTTTCGATGGCGGCGTCGTGATTGCCGCTGCGGCTGAGCCCGACCCCTTCGTCGAAGGTTTTTCTCAGCTCCGCGGCCTTGGCGTCGTTGTTGGCGGCGGTGGTCGGCGCGAGCACGATGTTGGCCTCGCTGACGCGGCCCAGCCGCACCGCCAGCATGGTCTCAGCCGTGCCGATCTTCGGATCGGTCGCACTGATCTTGTATTGGCCCGATTCGGTCAAGAGCTGGATGTACTCGCCACGCTTGTCGGTCTTGGTGGTCAGCTTGCGGTTGACGCCGCCCTGGAATTCGACCGTGATCGTCACGCCGACCATCGGCTTGCCTTCCTTGTCGACGACCTTGCCCTTGACCATCGTCGACTGGGCCAACGCCGCAGGCGCGACGGCCAGAATGAATGCCAACAGGAGCGTGGCGATGCGGGTTACGGAAGTGTGTGTCATTTGCGGTTGCCTGCCTCAGCTTCAGAGTGTAAATCACCTTGCGAAAAATCGGGTGATCGCCTCGGGATTCTGGGTCACGGGTGCTGGCGGGAAGGAATCCAGGAACCGGCGCCCATAGCCCATGGTCCTGAGCCGGGGGTCGAGCACGGCCAGGACGCCGCGGTCGCTGCGGTGCCGGATCAGGCGGCCCAGACCCTGCCGCATCGCCAGGATGGCCAGCGGCACCTGGTAGTCCTGGAACGCGTCGCCCCCCTCAGCGGTGACCGCTTCAATTCTCGCCGCGGTAATCGGATCGCCGGGCGAGGCAAATGGCAGTTTGTCGATGATCACGCAGCTCAGCTGTTCGCCGACCACGTCCACGCCCTGCCAGAACGACGAGGTCGCCAGCAGCACGGCATTGGGCGTCGAGCGGAACTGTCCAAGCAGGACGCTGCGCGGCGCCGAGCCTTGCACCAGCAGGGGAAAGGGCAGGTCGAACTCGATCATCTGATGCACCGTGCGCAGCATGGCGTAGCTGGTAAACAGCACGAACGCGCGGCCGTTCGACCGCGTGAGCAGGTCCAGGACCTCTCGCGCGACCGCTTCACCAAAGAGCGGCGACTTGGGCGGCGGCATCTGTCGCGGCAGGTAGAGAATCGCCTGCTCGGTGAAATCGAATTCCGACGCGACCTGGACGTCGGCCGCATGCTCGACGCCGAGCCGGCCGCGAACGTAGTCAAACGACCCTTCGACCGTCAGCGTGGCCGAGGTCAGCACGGTGGCCGTCATGCGATCGATCAACAGCTCGCGGATGAGCGCCGAGACGTCGATCGGGGCGGCCCGCAGGAACACGCCGCGGCCCCGCATTTCGAGGAAGTAGACGAACGACGGGTTGGCGGCTTCGAGCAGGAAGTTCATCTGATCGCGCAGCTCGCCGGCCCGCCGCGAGATCGTCTCGGCGTCTTCGTTGACCTTCGACCCGCTGCCGGATGGTCCCGCCAGCTGCGCCAATGCCGCTTCAAGACCGCTGAGCGCGTTCACCAGCCCGAGGCCATCGTCGATCACGTCGCCGTACCAATCGGGGCCGATGCGCAACCGCTCTTCGCCGAAGCCAGCGCGCATCTGCCGCGTCTGCGCGAGGCCCGCAAAAAACGTGCGCGCGTGATCGTCGACGCGACGCACCAGCCGGCGCAGCGTCGAATCTTGATCTTCGATCGCCCCCATGTTGAGCACGCGCTCGGCGTCGCGCCCGAGCTCGTCGATGCGGAAGTTGCTGACCGCAATGCCGAAGTACTGCGTCGCCACGTCCTCGAGCTGGTGGGCCTCATCGAGCACCGCGTACTTGCACTCGGGAATCACTTCGCCGTAGGTGCTCTGCCGCACCGACGCATCGGCGCAGAGCAGGTGGTGGTTGACGATCACGACGTCGCTTTCGGCGGCGCGCTGGCGCATTTTCGTGACGTAGCAGTCGCTGTACTGCGGACAATCGTTGCCAAGACACGTGTCGGACGTCGCCGACACGTCGTGCCAGACCGACGAGTCTTCAGGCAGATCGCTGAGCTCGGCGCGGTCGCCCGTCTCGGTGGTGCGAAGCCACTCGTCCATCATCGAGATGAAGTCGGGCGGCGCCGCCGGCGACGCGCGCAGCTGATCGAGCCGGTGCAGGCACACGTAGTTGGCGCGGCCCTTCATGTACGTCGCGGTGAAGGGCACACCCAGCGCGGCGCGCAGCACCGGGATGTCCTTGAAGTAGATCTGCTCCTGGAGGTTCTTGGTCCCGGTCGAGATCAGCACGCGCTGCCGGCTCAGGATCGCCGGCACCAGGTAGGCCAGCGTCTTGCCCGTGCCGGTGCCCGCCTCGGCCAGCAGGACGCCGCCGTCACTCAGGGTGTCGGCGACGGCGAGGGCCATCAGGCGCTGGCCCTCGCGCGGCTCGAACTGATCGACCGCCGCAGCCAGCGGGCCGTCGGCCGCAAAAGCCGCTTCGACCGCAGCCCTCAGGCCAGTCGTTCCGGATAGAGCGGGAACTTCTTGCACAGTTGCTCGACTTCGGCCTTCACCATCGCGAGTGCGCGCGTGTCGTCGGGCGCCGCCAGCGCACGCGTAATGAAGCCGGCGATCTGATCCATCTCGGCTTCGCCCATCCCGCGCGTCGTCACCGCGGGCGTGCCCAGCCGCACGCCGCTTGCGACCATCGGCGGGTTCTGATCGAACGGGATCGCGTTCTTGTTCACGGTGATGCCGGCGTGGCCGAGCGCCGCTTCCGCGACCTTGCCGGTGATGCCCTTCGAGAACACGTCGACCAGCACGATATGGTTGTCGGTGCCGCCGCTGACGATGCGGAAGCCGGAGGCGAGCAGGGCGGCGGCGAGCCGCCTGGCGTTGGCGGCGATCTGGCGTTGATAGACGGCGAACTCCGGCGCGGCCGCTTCCTTGAAGCACACTGCCTTGGCCGCGATGATGTGCATCAGCGGCCCGCCCTGCACGCCGGGGAACACCGCGCGATCGAGGTCCTTCGCGTACTTCTCGCGGCACATCACCATGCCGCCGCGCGGACCGCGCAGGGTTTTGTGCGTGGTGGTGGTGACGAAGTCGGCGTGCGGCACGGGGCTCGGGTGCACGCCGCCGGCGACGAGGCCGGCGATGTGCGCCATGTCGACGACCAGCGGCGCCCCGACGCGCGCCGCCGCGGCCGCCATGCGCTCGAAGTCGAACACGCGCGGGTACGCGCTCGCCCCCGCGATGATCATCTTGGGCTTGTGCTCGTCGGCCAGCCGCTCGAACTCGTCGTAGTCGAGCCGCTCGTCGTCCGTGCGGACGCCGTTCGGCCCGATGGTGGAGAGCTTGCCCGAGAAATTGAGCGGATGCCCGTGCGTGAGGTGTCCGCCGTGCGCGAGGTTCATGCCGAGCACCGTGTCGCCCGGCTTCAGCAGCGTCAGGTAGACCGCCATGTTGGCCTGCGCGCCCGAGTGCGGCTGCACGTTGACGTGCTCGGCGCCAAACAACGCCTTGGCGCGCGCGATTGCCAGCGTCTCGGCGACGTCGACGAACTCGCAGCCGCCGTAATAGCGCTTGCCCGGGTAGCCTTCGGCGTACTTGTTCGTCATCACCGAGCCGGCCGCTTCGAGCACGGCGCTGCTGACGAAGTTTTCCGACGCGATTAACTCGAGCCCCTCCGCTTGCCGCTCGGTTTCATGCTTGATGGCGGCGGCGATGTCAGGATCGGCCAGGGCGAGCGTGCGTGATCGAGTGGCGTGACTCATGCGGGATTCATATTTTGTCACACACGCCCAACGCCTGAACTCCTCGAATGCTTGAACTTTGCGAACCGATGATATATAACCAAATGGTTATGAACAACGCCGAACTACTGAACGCGACCTTCGCCGCACTGGCCGATCCGACGCGGCGCGCCATCCTGGCCCGGCTCGCAAGTGGTGAAGCGTCGGTGATGCAGCTCGCCGAGCCGTTCGACATGAGCCAGCCCGCCATATCAAAACACCTGAAAGTGTTGGAGCGCGCCGGACTGGTTGTGCCAGGGCAGGACGCGCAGCGGCGGCCGCGAAAGCTGAACGCCAGGCCGCTGTCAGATGCGTCGTGCTGGATCGAGACCTATCGCAAGCACTGGGAAGCCGCGTTCGCGCGCCTCGATGACGTGCTCGAGGAGCTCAAAGTGGAAAAGAAGGCAGAGAACACAGCTGAGAAGAAGGACCGAAAGAGAAAACAACGATGACTGAAAACATCACCGTTACGATCACGACGCCGTCCGATCGCGAGGCCGTCGTCACGCGCGAGTTCAATGCACCGGCCGCTCTTGTCTTCGATGCGGTGACGAAAGCGGATCTAATCAAGCGCTGGTACGGCCCCCCGGGATCGCTCGACTCATGCGAGAGCGATCCTCGCGTTGGCGGATCGTGGCGCTTCGCCTTTACGGTCAGCGGTAAGCAGATGGCGAAGTATGGCGTCTACAACGAAATCGATCCGCCGCACCGGTTCGTGCGCACGGAACGGTTTGAAGGCTGGGACATTGGTGAGACGCTCCTTACCGTGGAGCTCGTTGAGCGCAGCGGCAAGACGACCATGACGCAACGTTTCCTGTTTCCGACGCAGGAAGTGCGGGACTTGGTGATGAAGACCGGCTTGACGCCGCAGGGAATGAGCGCGTTCTACGAACGGCTCGACGTGTGGCTCGGCAGCCATGAAGGATCTGATTCTAGCAGTGCCTACGGTGCCTGAGGTGCCACGGGTTAGTGCCAATTGTGCCCGTTTCTCAACGACGGACTCCGTCGTACCTTCGACGCAGTACGGGCCTTCGAACCATCGGACTGGCCGCCCTTGCGGTGGCCGTTTGGCTGATCGCAGTTCTTGCACTCGCGACCCGATGGGGGTTCGCAAGCCTGTTGTTCGCGGTGATGCATCTGAGAAGGATGTCGCCTTGCGGACCGGCGCAAGACTCTTCCGCAGCTGTCAGCGCTTATGCAGCGCGCTTCGGACGATGGTGAAGTACGAGCAGCTGCTCGGGCGCCAACGCGAGTTCTGCATAAGTCTTCCCCTCGTCGTCGGAGAATTCCACCTCGTAGGCGTCGTCGAGCAGTTCCACGACAGTGCCTACCTGCCCTCGCAGGAGTCCTTCTGACGGCACATCCGAGAGCAGGGCCACGACGTCCAGCAGTTGTGGTGTGGTGTCCATCGACGTTTCCTTACTTCACGAAGCAACTGGTCAAGCGCGGAGTGCTCTCGCCGCGGCGCACGATCCAAGTGCTCTTTACGATTCCCGCACCCTGTGGGCCGATAATTTCGAACTCTAACATATAGCGAGTGCCGAACTGGTCCGATGCCGCCGGATGCGCGTCGGCCGTGGCGGCGGCCGCCAGGAGCGCAGTGCGCAGTTCGTCGGCATTCTCAGCGGTGAAGCCGAGCGTAGCAGCGAAGACACGTGCCTTGTGCTTGCCGCGCGGATGCTCGGGGTTCAAGCAGTATCCGGTCAGCTTCGCCAAGTCGACGATGGCGGCTTCGCCGCCAGGCATCTTCATCGAAGCATCGTAAGTTAATTCCGCTACTCTCCCAGCAACTTGCGGAAGGCGGCCGGCCTGTTAGACGGCTCGAGCCCTAATCGCTCACGACCGTTGAAACGTCTTCGCGACGTCCTCGTGAAGCTTGTCGGTGGAGCCTTGATGGCGTTGCTCGTATCGGAACTTTCTTCATTCCATGGCTGGAGATCAAAATGACAGAATTGACCGACTTAGAACAAGCCGTGCTTGGGAAGTTGCTGGAGGGCGACAACACAGTCTTGGCGACGCTTCGGGAGCAAGCGGGTCGAGCCAGACTCACGAAGCGAGAGAATACGGGGGCAGGGTTCTACTGCGATATTGAGGTAGATGGTGACGCTCCGACTGTCCGCGGAGATTTTCATCTTGGGGACGTTCAAGCAGAAATACGGGGCTTGGACCACGGGGCTGGGTTTGTGCTCTTTGTTCGGGATGGCCGCATCAACATGCTTGAGGGTTATACATACGATGAGCCATGGCCTGATCGAGTCACGGACTTTTCGCTTAGGTACTCTGATCCTAGTAGGAAGGCAGAGCTCGCCAAGCTGGCGTCTTCCGGTGGGCCGTAATGCGTCCGGATGCAACAGGTCAGAGCGTAAGCGGGAAGACTATTGCGGGCGGACCGCGAGGCGGATCTCTTCCGCGCACCCTGGCACCAACCCGTTGGCACCTTAGGCACTTTAGGCACCCCAGGCACACTTAGTTTCTGTCGCACGCCGTTCTAGTTTCTTGCTGACGGGCGGGCCAGTTCGTCGCCCACCAGGTTGATCGACACGCTCGTCACGAAGATGAACAACCCGGGAAAGAGCGCCAGCCATGGTTCGGTGCTCATCGCCGTTTGCGCCTGGTAGAGCATGTTGCCCCAGCTGGCGGCGGGCGGCTGCACGCCGACGCCGAAGAAGCTGAGCGCGGATTCGAGCAGCACGCCGCGGCCGACCGCGAGCGTCATCGCGACGACAATCACCGCGCCTGCGTTCGGCAACAAATGGGCGAGCACGAGCCTGGCCGGCGAGGCGCCGCACGCGCGCGCGGCGAGCACGAACTCGCGATCGCGCGCCGAGAGGAAGGCGGCGCGTGTGACCCGCGCCGTTTCCATCCAGCCGACGCCGCCGACGAGCAGCACCAGGACGCCGACGGATGGTTGCAAGGCCGCCGCTGCCGCCATCAACAACAGCAGGCGCGGCACCGAGAGCACGGCATCGGTGATCCGCATCAGGACGGCGTCGATCGCGCCGCCGGCGAAGCCGCTGATCGCGCCGACTGCGACGCCAAGGGCGCCCGCGATGAGCGCGGAAAGCAGGCCGACCGCGAGTGATACGCGCGCGCCAAACAGCACGCGCGTCAGCAGGTCCCGTCCGAGTTCATCGGTGCCGAACCAGTGGGCCAGCGACGGCGCGGCCCGGCGATGGGCGAGGTCGAGCGCGTCCGGCGTCGCATGACCGAGCCACGGCGCGGCCACTGCGGCGACGACGAGCAGACCCAGTACGGCGGCCGCTGCGCGCCCGCGCGTCATCCACGCACCCGCGGATCGATAATCGGATACAACACGTCCGCGACGAGGTTGAAGACCACGACCGCCGTTGATGCGAGCATCAGCATCGCCATCAACACCGTGTAGTCGCGTCGCGCCAGCGCCTCGGTGAAGAGGCTGCCGAGCCCCGGCCACGCAAACACGCTTTCGGTCACCACCGTTCCGGCCACCATCAACGCCGTGTCCAGCAGCACGATCGTCACCACCGGCAATAGTGCCGGGCGAAGCGCGTGCTGCAGCACGACGCGGCGCTCCGGCAGCCCGCGGGCCCGCGCGGCCCGGACGAACGGTTGCCCCAGGCTGTCCGCGATCGAGGCGCGCAGGTAGCGTGACCACGCGGCGGCATGGACCGAGGCCAGCATCGTCGCCGGCAGCAGCACGTGGATCAGGCGATCGAGCAGGCCGCCGTCGCCGGGAGTGGTGCGGCCAGACGAGGGCAGCCAGCCCAGGCCCACGGCGAAGATCAATTGCAGGACCAGGCCGAACCAGAACACGGGTAACGAAATGCCCGCAAACGAGATCACCGACAAGGCCGACCAGCGCCGGTCGATCGCCGGGAGCACGCCGAGAGGCAGCGTGATGACCGCGGCGATCACGAGCGACGCGCTCATCAGCTCCAGCGTGGCCGGCAGCCGCTCCACCACCCGATCGATCACCGGACGGCCGTCGCTGAAGCTGTAGCCCCAGTCGCCGCGGACGAAGCCGGCGAGCCACTGCACGTATTGCCGCCACAGCGGCTGATCCAGTCCGAGCGCGCGGCTCAACCGCTCGAGG
>JANOZI010000159.1:0-13177 GCA_031429375.1 Acidobacteriota bacterium
GTAGGGGAACCCGCTCTGGAAGGTCCAGATGCTCGTGAACGTCCAGCCGCCGATCACTTGGGACATCGCGCCTGACTTGAGCCAGCGGCCGTTGGGGCCGAAGGGCAGATCCCAGACCTGCGATGCCGTGAATCGATGCCGCGCGTCGAAGTCCGACGACGCATACTCGGCCTCCGGGTTCCTCGCGTCTTGCGGCTTGAGAAGATACGTGGTGCTGGTCGCCCCAGAGTGGAATCCGGACATGAGGTCGCGCGAGCTTGAGATCGTATAGGCGAGGCCGAACCCCAGCCCCTTGGTGAACCGGCGCTGCAGGCTCATCTCCACGCCCTTGTAGTCGGAGTGCCCCCAGTTGGTCGATCGCAGCACCGAGCTGAAGCCCGTGTAAGGCCGGTAGAGATCCTTGTTGGCCGCGGTGGTCTGCCCCGCCACGTAGATCGGCTGGTTCATCTCCTCGAACTGCAGGAGGTCGTAGCCGTCGTTCTTCACAAACGCCACCTCGGCCACCATGTTGTCCAGGAACTGGTACTGCGTCCCGATGCTGTAGGCCACGGTATACGGCACGACGATGTCGGGATTGGTCGAGTAGAGCTGCCCGATGATGGGCGCGCCCGTCACGGGCTTGATCGGATTCTCGAGCGTCGTGTCGCGGTAGACCGGCTGCTCCTGGAACGGATACGACAGGATGTGCTGCAAGGCCAGGTTGTTGCGGAGCTGGTTGTGGAACACGCCCACACCGCCGCGGAGCGCGAGGCGGCCGTCGCCGAAGACGTCCCACGCCATCCCGACGCGCGGCTGAACGTTGTTCCAGTCGGGGTAGTACGTCGAGTTCTTCGGCAGCCCGTTGGTGCCCGCGATGACGACCTCCGCCACTCCGCTCTGCGGCGCCCCCGTGTCCGGCTTGCGGACCACGAACGTCGAGGTCTGGCCGAGCTTGTCGGTAATCGGGCTGTAGAAGTCGTACCGCACGCCGAGGTTCAACGTCAGGTTGTCGGCGACCTGGAAGTCGTCCTGAAAGAAGGCGCCGAAGTTCTTGTTGCGCATTTCGAGCTTGGTGCGCCCCTTGGCGTGGTTGAACTCGATGGCGCGCCCGAGCAGGAAGTCGGCGAACGGATCGCCGGTGTAGTCGCCGCTGAACACGAATCGGCCGACGAAGAAGAAGCCGAGGTCGAAGTCATCCGTCCCGCGACGCAACTCCCCGCCCATCTTCAGGGAGTGCCGCCCCATGTTCTTGGTGAGTACGTCCGAGAACTGCCACTCGGCCGACGGGTTGTTGGTCGGGCCCTGGATGGTGTTGCCGATGCCGGACATGCCGTTGATCGTGATGTCCGGAAGTCCGAGCCCACCCGCGGCGCCCTGCGGCCGCACGTAGTTGATGCCGTAGTCGACCGGGTTGAGCAGCGGGAGGTTGAGGCTGAGGTTCGAGTTGGCCGACCAGCCCACCCGCACTTCGTTGATCATCGTCGACGACAGCATGGCGGTGAGCCCGAGCGTGGCGTGCTGCGTGCGCGTCTTGCCCTGCGTGGCGAAGCCCAGATAGCCGGCGGGCCCGGATCCCTGGAAGGGGTTGAACGTCGTGCCGTCCTGGAGGAAGTGGCGATAGAAGAGGTTCCACTTGTCGCTGAACTTGTGATCGAGCCGCAGCATGTACTGGTCGAACGTCTGATTCTGTTCGGGCGACGAGGCGAAGTTGTTCTGCCGGGACGCGGCGCCGCCGATGTTGGGCAACGGCATGAGCTCGAGGAGCTTCAGGGCCGCGGGGCTGATCCGATTGGCGGGAATCTGGTTGCCGGGAAACGGCAGGCCGTTGAGCGGATCGCGAATCACCCGCGAGAGGCCGCTGAAGTCGCCGGCTCGTTCCTGGGCCGTGGCCACGACGGTCTGCCGGGTCAGGCCCCGGCTCAGCCGGAACCCTTCGAACGCCCCGAAGAGGAAGGTGCGGTTGCGCACCACGGGTCCGCCGAGCGTTCCGCCGTACTGGTTCTGCGAAAGGGGCGGCGGATCGGTGGTGGCAAAGTAATTCGGCGACTGGAAGCTGTCGTTTCGATTGAACTCCCACCCGCTGCCGTTCAGCGTGTTGCTGCCCGACTTGGTGACCACCTGCACGACCGACCCGGAGTTGCGGCCGAATTCGGCGGAGAAGTTGCTCGTCTGGATCTTGAATTCCTGGACGGCGTCGACGTTCGGCCGCGCCTGCACCGAGTTACCGCCGAGCGACACGTTGGCCACGCCGTCGAGCTGGAAGTTGTTTGCGTCCTGCCGCTGCCCATGTACGACGTAGTTCACATCGGTCGTCGACTGTCCCCGCGTCGTCACGCCGGGTGTCAGCAGCCCCAGGCTGGCGAAATTGCGGCCGCTCAGCGGCAGCTCGAGAATCTGTTTCTCTTCGACGACCTTGCCGATGGACGACGTGGTGGTCTGTACGGCGATGCCCGCGGCCACGACCGTGATGGTTTCGTTCAGGTTGCCGAGCTGCAGGACCGGGTCGACGCGCGTTGACTGGTTCACCTGCACGGTGATCGGACCCTGGGAGTAGCGCCGGAAGCCGACCAACTGGGCCTCGACCTGGTACTGGCCGGGCTGAAGGGCGGTCACTTCGTACTGGCCGCGTTCGTTGGTCACCGTCTCGCGCGTGATGGACGTGGCCAGATTCCGGACCACGACGGCGACCCCGGGCAGAACGCCGGCGTCGGGGTCCTGGACCACGCCGAGGATTCGACCGCCGCTCGTCTGCGCCCCGGCAATCAGAGGGAATGACAGGCACAGCGCCGTCAACATGATTACCGCTTTTCGTGTTCTCATAAACATCCGCCTTTTCAGTTAAGGTCGACGCATCACCCACCGTCCGCATCAGCGCGCGCGCCCTTGCGTGACGCCCGGCCGGTGCCGCAGGGCTCCGCTGCCCCGTGGCGACTACCGGCGCGGCGCCGCGTCCGGCGTCGTCCGTTGGGTCACGAACCGGGGCCTGGCAGGGGCCTCGGACAGTTCACGCGCCGTCAGGTAGACCAGGCGCGTGATCTTCTCCATCTTGGGGTAGTTGATCCGGTCCCAGGTGTCGTTGGCCGTGTGATAGTCGGGGTTCTCACCGGTGTTGAACAGCACCATGGGTATGCCCTTGATCGCAAACGGAAAGTGATCGCTGCGCTGGAACCACCCTTCGCGATCGTCGGTGTCGGTCTTGTAGTCGAGACGCAGGCCGATCGACTTGTTCTGGCGCTCGATCGCCTCGCGGAGATCCCGGCTGTAGAGCGTGCCGACCACGTTGACGCCGTTGCGGTTGTCGGCGGCCTTGGTGTTCCAGGTGGGCGACTCTTCGTCGCGGCCGATCATGTCCATATTCAGCACCGCGACGGTGCGGTCGAGCGGCACGATCGGGTGATCGGCGTAGTAGAACGCGCCCTGGAGGAAGTCTTCCTCGGCCTCGAAGACCAGGAACATCACGCTGCGCTTCGGCGGGCGCGTCTTGAAGGCTTCGGCGATCGCGATCACGGCGGCTGTGGCGCTCGCGTTGTCGTCGGCGCCGTGGAAGACGAGCGGCGGCTTCTGCCCCACGTGGTCGTAGTGCCCGGTCACGAGCACGTACTCGTCTTTCAGCTTGGGATCGGTCCCTTCGATGACGCCGACGACGTTGCGCGTCTGCACCGTCCGGCGCTCCGACACGGCGCGGCGCATCTGGACCGTGACCCCCGGCACCTCGAACGATTGCGGGCGGCCGGCCTTGTCCACCGACGACTGCAGGTCGGCAATCGTCTTGCCCGACCCGGCCAGCAGGTCGTCGGCGACGCGCGCGTCGATGGTGAAGACCGGCAGATCCCAGAACGGGCTCGTCAGCGAGTGGTTGGGCCGGTCGGTGCGAACCTGGCCGTTGGTCGGACCGCTCGCGACCCGCTGCGGACGCCGCGGCGGCCCCTGCACGATGAGCACCCCGGCCGCGCCTCGGTGTCGCGCCACTTCGGGCTTCCACGAGGGGTACGCGTGGAAGGTGTCCCACGCACCCAGGAAGCGGCTTTGCGGGTCGGCCGCCTGCGGCTCGCGCGAGAGCACGAGCACGACCTTGCCGGCCACGTCGAGACCGGCGTAGTCGTTGTAGCCGTATTCCGGCGCGTCGATGCCGTAGCCGGCGAACACGAGCGGTGCGGTTACGTCGACGTCCGTGCCGCCCTGCCGCGCGAGGGTGAAGTCCGATCCGAGCACGTAATTGCGCGCCGTCGTCCCACCGGACCTGGCCGGGACCGTCGCGCGTAGTCGTGTCTGCGCGCGGTCGATGGCGGCCTCCGACATCGGGAACGGCTGGAAGTACGAGCCGCCTTCACCGACCGTTTTCAGGCCCAGCCGATAGAAGAACCCCGCGATGTAATTGGCGGCGATGCGGCCCTCGAGGCTGAGCGAATCGCGGCCACCCATCTCCGGCGCGGACAGGAAGTAGACATGACCCTTGAGCGCGTCGGCGCGAATGCTCTCGACGCCGACATCGCCAGCCTGCGCGGCCGTCAGGGCGGACAGGACGACGCACAACGCACCGGCGGTCGCCGTGGCACGAACGCGCAGCACATCGCCAGAGTCTGTCGGCATCGGAGCACTCTCCTTGGATAGACGTAGAACTCGGCGGAGAGTATGCCAGATTCGCGATTACCTGTCGCACGTTTTTCCGATTCTCGCGCGACTGACAACCGCAGCGCATGGAGGCGCCACCACCATGCATGCTCGAGACGTTCGCACCACGACTTCGAAGACTACGAGCAGCCAGTAACAGCGGCGAAAGCACTCGACGCGCGAGCCTTCACATTGCGCTCCTCGGCGGTGAGGCCGGACTTCGATGCGGCGAGATGAGGGCCCTTGCATTTACTGACGTGGATCTCACCAAGGGCCAGATGTGCGTGGAGCGAGGCATCTTGGAGGCGGCGGGACACGGTGCCCGCCGACACACGACGCGAACCGGCGTTCGGGAGCGCTCCAGACTTTCGATCAGCTCGTCTGTCCTTACGCTCGTTCACCACACAAATCGCTGAAGGTCGTCGATCGCATCGAAGTGGCCGTCGACCGCTGCCAACTTCACATCATGTTCGATGCAGGAAGCTGCGATCCCACAAATCGTTTTCGGGAATCGGTTTGCCCTTCGTCTTGAGTTGTAGTCGAAGCCGCGCGTACACGGCAGCGGTCGCCAAGGTGATGTCCATCACCCGACAGCGCGCGACGAGTCGCTCGACTTCTGCCAGGTTCTCGTCGGGCTTCCGTGAGTTGAGAGCGCCGTATCGGAGTTCGCCGATAACCGGTACCGGCGGGAGGAATTCGATGATCGCTTGAGCAGTCAGGGATTCGGCACGACCGGCGAGGACGTCGATCGCAACGCTCGTGTCGAGGGCGACGCTACTTCCATTCACCGGCGTCGATGTGCTCGAACTCGCGCTCGATGATCTCACGCATTTCCTGGGCGTCGGCAGCGGACACCCGTCCCCCGAAGTCCGCGAGTGAGGACGGAGCGTCTTCAACCGTCACGGTGAGCGTGACCTCGCGGTGTTCGGAGACGCCCTTCGGCCGCCTCAGTGGCCGGAAGACGCCATTCTCGAATACCGCCCGGAGTGTTTCCTTCATGATGGGCATCGTAGCAGAGGTCAGCCGACGATGGTATGCCGGCGCGGGGACGTCCCGGTGCTCCTTACGGCCTGTTCACTAGCGAGAGGGTGATCACTTGGCTGCGAGAGAGTCTTGGGCGGCGAGCGCACAGCGCCCGAAGAATAGGATCGAGCACCAAGTCGAGTTCCTTGCCCACGTCTTCGGCAAGGAACCGCAACACGAGGTAACCGCTCTCCTGCAGTAGGTGGTCCTTGCGCCGATCGCGACGGTACGCGACCGGATCCGCGAGATGCTGCGCGCCGTCCAGTTCCACCGCCACTCGGGCATCAGCGCACAGGAGATCGACTTCAAGGTGTCCCAAGCCATCGAATGGGACCGGCAGCGAGACGTTGAGGCGGAATCGCCCCTTGGTGTCCAGCAGCGTCTCCAGCCGCCGATAGAGGAACCCTTCGGTCGCGCTACGCGCCCGGTCTGCGCCGTCAGCATCTGGCGGCACCACCCCAGTGACGCGGACGAAGAGGCTCGCGAGCGGCACGTTTACTCCATGCTGTGCCTCTGACTGCTCGACACCAAACAAAGAGACCGGGGTGCTATAAGCCCGCGGCTTGTTTTACTCGGTCCACTTCTCTGGCAACGGCGTCGTCGAAGCCCACAGGGAACGGCTCGGTAATCCGATCCGAGGGGAGCTTGTCGGCGTTGATGCTCCCGTCGGTCGCCGCATCCCACATGATCTTCCACGTTCGCGCATGACGCCTGAACCCTTCACACGCCGCCAGAAAATCGGCGCTCAAGCGACTCCTGCTCGCGAAGTCGTCGATGAGTTTGATCGACTGCTCGTTGTGAGCGTGTATGTCCTTGACGGCGATGTGCCAGAAAATCCGGCGGCTATCAGGTAGTGCGTCAAAATGAACCCGGAGGCTTGCCGGAGAGTATTCGAGTTGTCTCACCCCGTCTGGACCCGACGCAAGCGACTGAAAGGCAACCTTCGAACGACCGAGCGTGGCTTCAAACGGGAGGAGACAGTTATCGAGCAGTTCGCGGTACTCTGACCGCTCGGCATTTTCTTGAGCGCGCTCAGCTTGCCTCCGTAACTCGCGCCGGGTTGAGCGACTTTCCCAGGCCGTCCACAGGAGGGCCGCAAGCGAGATGACGATGGCGAACCAGTCTGTGATGTTGTTGTCCGGCACCATAACGCACGGTCCTTCCCGTCCTGACCTTCGGCCCCCAGCAGAGATCTGCTTTCGGTGATGCGGTATCGACCATCGATGTTTTGCTCTACTTGTCTAACGGCGTGGCGTTCGCGTTGCGTCACTTTGCGTGTTCGAGCCCATGGTGACGTCAGCCAAACCCGCGAAGACGGCGAGAATCGCCAACATGGCGGGCGCTACACCGACACCGGGCTTAGCTCTGCAGTCTGTGCGGCCGTCTCAGCATTCAGCAGGTCGCGCTCGACCTCACCTTCGGCGTAAATGCGCTGCACCTCCGCCTTGAAGTCCTCGAGGATGTACTCGGCCTGTTTAAACTGACAGTAGATCCCTCCTGTCACGGCCATCGCGATGCCTTCGAGCCAATCCTCTGGACAGATCTTCATGACGTCCGCTCTTCTAACGCGACAGGGTTGATCGCAAGGGCTATTTACCTGGTAGGGGAGCACGCAACACGAAGCCAGCGCGACTGTGTGACGAACCAGAGGGTACGACAAAGCTCGACCGCAGCGCAACACCCCACCGTCGCCAACCAACGGCAGCACCGGCATCTTGCGGTCGGAGTTCGGGTTGTTCGAGCTCGACGGCACGCCGCCCTCGTACAAGCAGGTCTGGGGCCGGGTCAGGGCGGCGGGACACTGCCTCGCAGACGGAACGCTTTCACGATCGCATCGATCTCGACGGCCGTCACTGAGGGCTGCCCCCGGGTGGCGCCAGAGGCGGTTCGGCGTGCGAGTTGATCTGGAAGAGCGACTCGCTGACGATCGTTACCAGACCTCGGTATCGTTGAACCGCCAGCGCGCTCTCACCAGCGAGTACGCGAACGCCGTGGGGTTCTCGAGGACGACGAACAGCGGCGCGCCTTCCTTGATCTCGAATCCGCTGTCGACCGGCGCTCTTGCGGTCAGGCCCGCCTTGTGGAAGCGAAGCATGTGAGTCGTCTGCCCACGCACGAGCAGCGGCACCGTGCTCTCGCCGAACGGTATGAGATTCCCAACGACGAGCGTCGCGGTCCATTTGCCGGGCTCGCCGGTCACATCGATCTTCCGAAAGATCGGGACGATAAGCGGACTCGGCTTCAGGGCGTTGGCGAGCGGTCCGGCCGCGAGATCCTGCGGCGTCAACGTTTCGCCATTCGTCAACTGCACGGTCACTGTCGCCTCGTCGGAAGTGGCAGCAACAGGCACGATGGCCGACACGACGGGAGGGTTCTGCTGCCCCTCGAGCACCTCGAAGAGCACGACGACCAAGAGGATCAGTACGACGACAGGCCGAATCATGCTCACCTCATCGCGCTTCTTCGTCTGGTGAATGTCAACTGCGCTGGAGCATCACCGTAGGGCCGCAATCGTGCCGTGTCAAGTAGACGCTCGGCCTCACATGATTACCGCTCATCGGGCCACCTTGGTGCTTAGTGTCGTCGACGGCCGCTGTCCAACCCTCCGGCTTATGTCCTCAGATGGCCGCAGCGAGCTGGCGACGGCGTTGTCCCCGCAATTTCCCTTCACGGCGTTGAGCACGAGCTCGCGATGAATGGTGGGCTGAGCCGCCCACCTACGATCAGGCGCGAAAACAGATCCAGGCCCCCGGAGTCGATCAAGAGATCGACGCACGGTAACTCTGGCTCAGAATGAAATGCTGTTGGTCGGTCAAAGGGATGAGGAGGTCGCGATACTGATTGAACGGCAGATTGACAGGCAGAAGAGGCGCTCGGTTGGGAGCGGCTCGGTCCAACTCGAGACACGCGTCGAACACCTCGACATTCGGTGGCGATATTCCTCTCGAAGCAACCGCGTGGAAGTCCCAGACGAGACCGGCTGTCCAGCCGGGGTCGCCGATCAAGCGAATCTCCTTGACGGCAAATTCGGGGGTGTCTGGCGCGCCCGCGATCGGCGATTGTCCGAGCCGCAGGGCGGACAGATCGCATCCGAGCACATTTGCAAATGACACCACGATGTTCGCGCAATCGCGGCAATCGGCGTACGACTTTGCACCCGCACCTGCCTGCAGCAGACCGAGAAACTTGGTGCAGTCGAATCCCTGGACAGACGAAAAATGCTGTAACTTGTTGAGGTGATCGTAGCTGAGACACGCGCCACCCAGCGCGTTGACGGCTTTCGTCACTTCGTTACCTATGCCATCAGGCGTCATCTGTCCGGACGCCCACTTGCAGGTGTGGTCGAGAACCTCCGTCCATGGAAGGTCCGACGCTTGCGGCACCTGTGTCCATGGGTCCTTTGGCACGCTGAGAAGAATGTACACCCTGTGCCGGCTGAGCTGAAACTCGGTCCATCGGCCGTTCCCAGGCTGATACTGCCAGTGCCAGGCGTCATCGTAGCGCCCGACTCCCCGATTCCAGATCCGGGTGTTGTTCAGAGGCAAGACCACGGTTACGACATCGCTCGCACCGAATTGCAAGCGGGTCGGAGGCACATCGCCGAGCGTATTGGGAAACGATGGAGGAGGTGGCGGCGGCGGTGATGCATAGGTGCCCCCGACATTGATCACGAACCTGTTGCGCCAATTCTCGAGGCGAGCGAAGATCCAAGAGAAGGTCTCCATGAACCGACTTGGTGGGTTCGACGTCCGAATCAGCACCGAGGACAGCGACCTGTCCAGGCGCCGGAACGTTGCACGCACCGTGAGGACCCGACCACGAGTCTCCTCGATAGCGTACGCGACCGGGCAATCCTCCGGATTCACCGTGAGAACCAGCGGGATGTTGCGCCATTCAGGAACGATGCAATCGTCGGACTTGTTCTTCCGAATGTTTAGTGCATCCGTGGTCGCCGAACCCGGATCATGATTGAAGGCGATTGACTCAAGGCGAACGCTCATTCCGGCCAGTCCTCTCTGTCGTCACCTGTTGTCCGCAAACAATCAACCTCGGTGGACAGTTCAATTACCAGCTTCTCACTCGGCCCACGCCGGCGGAACCGGTTGCGGAGCATAGCTCGTGTCAAGCCGCTGTTCGACGCCGTCGATCACGGTCCAGCATTCGAGCTCCCGCAGCCACAGCGCGTGTAAATGCGCGCGCGCCTCGTCCGGTTTGGGAAACACGTAGGCGATTCGCTTCAGGGGCTGCGTCGCGGTCAGTGCGCCCTGCTTCACCGCGGCCCGCGCGTCGAGCAGTTCCACCGGCTCAATCTTGCGTCCCAGGCAGACGATGCGGAGCGTCTCGGATGCCTTGTCGTACAGTCCGGAGAGCGAGGTGCGGAACACGTAGCGCTTCTGCAGGAAGCCGCCCTCCTCGCTGATGCCCATGGTGTGATGCCCCGGTTTAGCCTGCGCCAGGGCCTTCTTCGCAGGCGCGTCGAGCGCATGAAACTGTATGAGGGTCAGATCGCCCTTGCCGCGCGCGAGGACCCATGGCCCGAAGTCGAGCCACCGGCGCGACACCAGGCGGTCGTGCCCGGCGCCCTTGAACGCACATCCCCATCCGTGCGGCGAGTGATGCTGTCCGAAACTCGGCGCCCGATAGCTCTCCGGCCACCCTTCGCGAAGGGTGGAGAACGAGGCGACTTCGAAGGGCGCGCCTTCGAGCATGCTGAGGGCGCGGTCGATGTCGGGCTCGAACGGGAAACGACCCTTGACCAGGCCGTTCGTGTGAACGACCAGCGACTCCGTGCGGTCGGCGGTGAAGTAGGCGGCCGCCGCGTCGTTCTTGTCCACCTTCATCCGCGTCAGCCAGTCGCCCTTCGGCTTCTGATGCCTGGCGCGCACGACCAGCTGCTCGGGCGCGCGGCCCTGCCACACGTTCTCCGCGAACCAGCGGACCGCCGCGTCCGGGGCCGGACCTTCCAGGCCGAGGCCCCACGTCGTGTCGTGCTTCTTGGTCGTCGTCATCACCGTCGGCCGATAGCGCGGTCAATCATAGTCCCAGCTTGTCGCCGAAATCCGCCTCGAGCAGGATGTGCATGTTCTTCTCGGTCACCTTGATGATTCTGCCGTCGGCCGTATGGAACTCGAACGTGAGCGGCTCGCCCGAGTGCGCCGAGAGGAGGTCGTGGGCGAGCGTCGCATTGGCCTTGCCGCCGCGCGGGTCGATAAAGGCCACCGCCACCGCCTTGAGCTCCTTGGCCGGACCGACCGAGGGCTGCACCGTTTCGCCCACCATGATCAGCATGTCTTCGATCTGCCCGCGATCGTGCGGGCCGAGCCGGGTGCTGACCGTCTTGATTTCACGGCCCGTCGATCCGTCCATGCGATCGATGGAGCGGGCCGTCTCGATGTCGGCCACGTCGACGCCTTTGGCCAGGGCCAGCTGCTCCTTGCTGATGTCGACTCGGGGGGCCGGTTTCTTCCCGCCGAACAGCTCCTGATAGACACGCTCGCCGACCGCCCCGCGATCTTCGTTGGCGAGCATGTCGGTGACGCGATTCAACTCCTCGATGCCGGCGGCCCGCGTGGCCTGCTGCGCGTCGCCGGTCGCCTTGAGCACCTCCTTGTACTTTGCCGTCTTCTTCAGGTACTTGACGTCAGAGAGCTGTTCAATCAGTTTGGTCTTGAAGATGTCCTTGACGTTGCCGCGCACGGTGTCGTGCGTGCGGCCGCCAGGCTCGCCCATCTGGTCGATCACTTCCTGCCGTGACTTGATCAGCCCCTGCTTCAACAACACGTCGACCAGCATGCCGAGGCTGGTCGTCTTCTCGTAGCCGCCGAGATCGCGGAAGGCCTGGCGCTTGTCGGTCCCGCTGTCGAAGCGTTCCGGCGCGCTCGTTCCCTTGTCGATGGGGAACTTTCCGGTGTTCTCGTCGTAGATCCGCTTCGGCCTGCCTTCCTCGATCACGATGACTTCGAGCTGCCCCTTGCGGAACCGCCAGCGGTACCCCCTCGGCGCCTCCGGGTAACCCTTCTTCTGCCGTACCCGCTCGCCCTCACTCAGCCCCTCGGCCGCGATGTATCCGCGGCCTTCGACCGTTCCCATTTCGATCGCGTTGAAGACGGCAGCGTGCTCGGCGTACTGTGTCTCCAGCGAGTCGAGATCGCGGAGGAGCTCTTCATGGCGCGCGGTGTCGCGCCTGTCGGCCGGCTGGTCGGCAATCCGCGCCAGCTCGGCGTGCCGATCGGTGATCATTCGATCGAGCTTGATCATCTCGAGGTTCGATTCCCACGCGCGGCTGCCGATCTCCGGGCGCCTGGCTTCGGGCCCCCGGAACAGGTCGGCGAAGCGCTCGGCCAGGCGGCGCACGCGGCCGCCGACGCCCGAGTACTTCATGATCATGTCGGCGACGGCAACGTGCGCCCTGACATCGGCCGCCGACGCGTTCTTGCCGATTTGGATCTGGACGTCGGTGATCAGCCCGTCCTTGCCTTTCTTGTAGACGACGCGCGCGTCGGTCGGCGGCATGTCCTCGATCACCGCGACCTTGCCGCGCAGTTTCGGCGGCACGCCCTCGAGCTGCGCCTTCTTCGCCTTGTACGCCGCCGGTTCGGCCGACACGTCCGCGGCCGTCGTCTTCTTCGCGTCGGGCGCGCCCGCATCGGCCGGCGCGTCGGAGTCGGCCGTCTTCTTCGGCTCGACGATCGTGCCCTCCTTGATCGTCGGCTTCTTGCCGAGGGCCTGCGTCGGCTCCTCGAACGACACGCCCTTTTTCTCGTCGGCGCGGGCCTTCGCTTCGTCGCTGCCGGGGGCATGCGCGTCGCTGAACAGCTTTTCCGAGATCGGGATGGACGCGGCCTCGAACCAGCTGAGGAGCTTGAGGAGCTTCTTGCGCTTCAGGACTCGTGGATCTTCGTTGGGGTCGCCTTCCTCCATCAGCGTCTGGAACGTCTCGAAGCTGATCATGATGAACTGGCCGTAGCTCAGCAGCTTGATCGCGACGCGGCTGCTCGTCGCGATGATCTGCACGGTCTTCGTGGCGAACTTGCCCGCCGTGCTGATCTTCCCGAGGCCGAGCGTGACGATGTTGATCAGGTCGAACACCGCCTCTGTATCGAGCTCGAGATCGCCGTAGGCCGCGCGGTTGACGATGTTGTAGAGGCTCGAGGCCGCCTGAATGGGCGCGAGCACCGCGAGAATGGCGAGCGAGCTGCCGCCGGTGAACGGAGCGGCCATGATCGCCGCGAGCGTCAGCACGTGCGCGGTGTCGTCGACCATCTCCTTGATTTGCATGCCCGCCGACATCTGCAGCTGCAGCGGGTTGGGCAGGTCCGACTTCCACTGCTCGTATTCCTTCGGCACCTCGTAGCTCAGCCAGCCGCGGCCGCGATTGAGGTTCTTGCGCAGGTCGTCCATCGCGTCGAGCCAGGCGTCCTGCCGCCCTGCGCCGAGGAACCCGCCGCCGGTGCCGTTGAAAATGCGGCTCTTCTTGCCAGTGACGTCGGCGATGACGACCTCCAGCTTGTCGGTCGAGACGTATTGCCGCTCGCCAATCGTGAAGGCGAGCGGCATGCGGTCG
>JANOZI010000160.1:0-6216 GCA_031429375.1 Acidobacteriota bacterium
TTCGGCCGGCCCGAAGAAGTTGGCGCCGCGATCGCGTTCCTCTCGTCGCCCAAGGCCAGTTGGATCAGCGGCACCACCGTCGTCGTCGACGGTTGCCAGTCGAGGATGTTCTAGATGTGATGCGGGGCTGGAAGCGACTCAGCGCGACGATGACGTGGGCGGTTGCCGTGTGCGCCGTTGGCAGCGCCCAGGGTCATCCACGCGATTACCCGCAGTGGCGCGGGAGCAATCGAGACTGGTCAGCGAGCGGTTTTGTGCGCAGGTTTCGAATTTGTCGATCGCGATGACGCTTTCACAAGGTTCACGGGACGGACGGCGGTCGGCGGATTTCGGATGATACGTGCGCGTCGACCGATGGTCCCGTCGGGCGGTAGCCGCGCGATGGGGTGAACGCGCGGCGTCCCTGCAACTGGACGCCGCACGTCGTATCCGGTTCTGTTTCGTGATCCTACCGCGCCGGCCTCGACTCAGCCAGGAAGCCGTGCGTTCTGCCGGCCGCGTCGACATACGTGCCGACCATGTCGCCACTCGCATTGATGCCGAATACGCGAGTGATCGTCGCCCCAGGAAAATCGATCTGCGCGAACTCCGCGCCGTCGTATCGAAAACCGTGGAAGCGCCCAGCGCTGTCTCGAAATACGCCTACGGCGACGCGGGCCTGGTTGACGTCCCACCCGGCCGTGAATGTGGCGCCCGGGACTTCGAAGGGTTCGAAGACTCCGCGATCGACAAAGTAAGCCTTACCGCGCCCGTCCATGTCGGTGAAGAGTCCTACGATCAAGTGTCCATCCGGCGTCGCTCCGTTGTGCATCGACATCCCCTCAGGAATGTCTTCGAATCCATCGCGAGGTGACATCAGCATGCCGTGCATTGACTGCGTAGTGTCACTGTCGTGATAGCAGCCGAGGATGGTGCCATTGGGCAGGATACGCTGCGCGATTGTGTTCAAGTGTCCGGGAAAATCCACTCTAAAGTACTCCCCGCGGTTGTTGCGCAGGAAACCGTGATTCGGAGCGCCGCCAGTGTCGTTGGTGTTTTGATAGCTGCCCACGATATCTCCACCGGGACTGATGCCGCGAGCGAGGGTCGCGCGGGCTCCCGGAAAATCGATCGTCTGAAAGTGGCCGCCGCTTAAGACGAAACCGTGGGTGCGGCTCGGCGTTCCGGCATCGTTATAAAACCCTACAATTTCGCCGCCCGCGTTGATTCCCTGAGCGTTGGTCGAGATCGCGCCCGGAAAATTAATTGCGGTGAAGACGAACCCGCGCTCCGCGCTCGCCCCGGCAACCGTTAACACGGCAAAACACGCCGCCGTGGCAAAAATTCGGCTAAATACGGACATGATGACCCCGTTCCTGCCGGTTGGTTTACTGGCCGGCTTGCGGGATTATTCAATCGCCGGTCACTCAGGTCTTTAGCAAACGATTAAGATTCGCTTAGTTCTCGATCACACAGTGTCCAAAAAGGAGCGATCGTGAAGGTGACTTTTGGGCCGTTCACGTTCGATGACGCCGCACGGGAGTTGCGGGTGGGCGGTGAGCCAGTGCATCTCTCACCGAAGGGGTTCGAACTACTCGGCGTGCTGCTGCGCCATCGCCCCAATGCGATTTCCAAGGTCGATCTGCACGGCGAGCTGTGGCCAAACACGTTCGTCTCCGATAGCAGCCTCGCGGTCATTGTCGCCGAAATTCGGCGGGCAATCGGAGACTCTGGCCGGCACTCCTCATTCATCCGCACCGTCAACAGGTTCGGCTACGCCTTCGTCGGCGTGACGAGTGAGCTCACGCGCGAGAACACGCCAACCAGCGCCTCTAACAGCTGCTCTCTGATCTGGAATGGCGAGCGAGCCAGACTCAATCCTGGCGAGAACGTGCTTGGCCGGGATACGGCGGCCGACATCTGTATCGATGCATTGGGTGTGTCACGCCGCCACGCGGTGATCGTGGTCGCAGACCATAACGCCACTGTTCGCGATCTGTCGAGCAAGAACGGCACATTCGTTGGTGGCACGCGCGTCGAGTCGCCGCTTGAGCTCCAGGACGGCGCCGAGATCCGTCTGGGCGCAGTATCGATTCAATTTCGTCGATCGCGTTCGGCGGCTCCGACGCAAACGATCAGCAACGGCCAGACTCAAGGGAAGTCATCATGAGCAACGAGACCCAAATCGGAGTCCGAGTCGGTATGACGCTGGGTCATTACACCGTGATCCGTGCCCTCGGCGCCGGCGGCATGGGTGAAGTGTTCGAGGCCCGCGACACACGGCTGAACCGTGTGGTTGCGCTGAAAGTGATCCGGCGCGACGTCGCATCCGACCCAGTGCGTCGACAGCGCCTCGAGCGGGAGGCGCGCGCGGCCGCGATGCTCAATCACCCTCATATTGTCACGCTGCACTCGCTCGAGGAACATGCCGGCGTTCTGTTCATCACGATGGAATTGCTCGATGGTGCAACAGTGCGGGACGCCATCCCGGAGCGCGGATTCGCGGTCGACCGCCTTCTCCGGATGGCAGTGCAGCTGGCCGATGGGCTCGCGGCAGCGCACGCGGCCGGTATCATTCATCGCGATTTAAAGCCCGCGAATATTATGCTCACGCGCGCTGGCGGGCTGAAGATTCTCGATTTCGGATTGTCGAAGTCTGAGGTCGATCGCGCAGTGGCCTCCGTGAAGACCGAAACACTGTCCACAGATGGCAGCCTGCTCGGTACCGCCCCGTACATGGCTCCGGAGCTCATCGAAGGCGGAGAGGCCGATGCGCGTTCCGACATCTTCTCGCTCGGAATTGTCCTGTTTGAAATGGCGACTGGTCGCAGACCGTTTGAAGGAGCCACGCCGCTGGCAGTCGTCACAGCGATTCTGAGAGACAAGCCACCGCTGGCAAGTGATGTGAATGCGGAGATTCCGCATGGGCTGGCACGGCTGATCGATCGGTGCCTCGCGAAGTCGCCAGCGTTGCGCAGACAATCGGCAGCCGATCTTCGCGCTGATCTGCAAGATCTCGAGACATGCCTTGCCGATGGTGAACTTGATGGTGGGCAGGAGCGCGGCCGATCGATGGCCTCGTCCGGTCAGCCTCCACTGTCGCGGACGGCGAAGTGGATGGCGGGTGGAGCTGTCGCGGCCCTGGCGCTGGTCGCGCTTGGCGCGGCGATTGGACAGACGGCCACCACTCAGACGCTTGCGCCAGTGGATGCGCGGCAGGTGCAGTTCTCAATCGATCTGCCACAAGGGCGCGTCTTCACCGCCGGGTTCAACTCGAATGTCGCAATCGCGCCCGACGGCAGCCATGTAGCGTACACGCCGCTCGGCGGCCCGGTGTTAATTCGTCGGTTGGCTGGGCTGGATCCGAAGCCGCTCGAAGGTTCAAAGGTGCCGGGCTTCCCGCGCGCTCCGCTGTTCTCGCCTGACGGCAGCCAGATTTCCTTTATCGAGGGTGACGCGATCTTCTCGTCACGACGGCAAATACAAAAAGCCGCCCTGTCGGGCGGCGCCGCCACGACGCTGTTCGACTACGACATGTTTCACCGCGGTGACTGGTCCCGGGATGGCTGGATTTACTGGACGGCACAATATCCGGGCGGTGTTGTCCGCATGCGCGAATCGGGCGGGAACGTCGAATCAGTAACCGAACTCGCCTCCCAAAAACAAGAACGCAGTCACCGCTTTGCCCATTTGCTTCCAGGTGGCGACGCGATCATTTATACCGTGGCGTCGGGCGACATCGACTCCTATGACGACGCGCGCATCGAGTTGTTCGATCTGAAGACGAAAGAGAAAACGACGCTTCTCACTGGCGGTACGGCGGCCGTTTACGCCCCGTCTGGACACATCGTGTACGCCCGCGCGGGCAAGTTGTTAGCGGCGCCGTTTAACCTGGCGCGCCGCGAAGTTACCGGCGGATCGTTCGAGGTGCTGAACGGCGTGTTGATGAGCACCAATACCGGCGCCGCGAACTTCGCATTGTCAGAACGCGGTGATCTCGCATATGTTCGCGGCGCGGTTGAGGGAGGCCAGCGTACGTTGGTGTGGGTCGATCGCTCCGGTAAAGAAGAGCCGCTGCCACTGCCCCCCGCTTCGTATCTGTATCCGCGGCTGTCTGCGGACGGTCGTTTCCTCGCAGTAGAGATTGAAGGTCCCAACCACGACTTTCACGTCTACGATTTCGACCGCAAGCTTCTGAGCAAGATGACGACGGACGGCCAGAGCCACGATCCGGTGTGGTCACCTGACGGCAAACAGCTGGCGTTCCGGTCCTGGCTGGCCGGTGGAATGACTATGTGGTTGATGCCTGCGGACCGAAGTGCGCCGGCATCCCGCTTGAATCCGTCAGGAACACGTGAGAGTCCGGTGTCGTTTTCTCCAGATGGCCGCTTCCTGACTTTCGATGCGAAGAATAAGGACACGAGTGATGACGCGTGGGTGCTGCCCATAGACGGTCAAACGCCACCGATAGCGATCGCGCAATCCCGATTCGGCGAAGGCTCGGCGAAGTTTTCGCCAGATGGCAAGTGGGTCGCGTACTCGTCGAGCGAATCAGGCCGGCCCGAGGTCTACGTGCAGGCATTTCCCAAGGGGCCAAAGCTGCAGATTTCGAACGCCGGCGGCATTGATCCGGTGTGGCGTCGCACGGGCGGAGAACTCTACTACCGCGCGCCCGGGGGCATGATGGCAGTTTCCTACACCTCGGCCACGGAATTTCGTCCGTCGGCTCCGAGACTGTTGTGGACAGGTTCGTACTCCGAGGGCAATGGTGCGTCGTGCGGGATGCCCGGCGTCAGCTCATCGAACTATGACGTCACGTCTGACGGTCAGCGGTTCCTCATGGTCAAAGAGCAAAGCGGATCGATTGACGGGACGCAGGTGGTGGTCATCCTCAATTGGGCCGACGGGCTCAGAGAACACCGAGGCGGTGGCGATCGCTGATCGTTGTGTCGAATTCGTGTGACCTGAGGACAGCATGTAGTACTCAGGGAACGAGGAACTCGATATGAATTGCGGCCCTACTCCCTCACGCCGGGCTGCCAGTTCTGTAGCATCGTGATCGGCGCTACGGCGTTGTCCAGCAACGTGTTGATTAGAAAGCGGCCGTCGGGCGCGACATCGTATTGCCGCCCCGGTTGTGCGTCCGCACCGCCGCCGACGATGCGCGTCGCGAAGAGCATGTTTGTGAAGGATGTGTCGACTCTGACGTTGTGGACCTTCGATTGACTTGCCGCATCGAAGGCTCTCTCAGGGCATCACTTCTACTCCTGCGGCGCGCCGCAACCTGATTACTCGAGCAGGCGCCGCAGGATCCTCGCGAGCGCTCGCTGGTCGGCATCAGACAGCCGCCCGAGGGTGGGAGGCGACGACGTCATCCGCTCGAGCAGTGCCGCCCTGATTTTCGCGCCGAGCGGTGTGAGGCTGAGGACCTTCACCCGCCGATCGTCCGCCGCTGGACGGCGCTGCAGCAGCCCCCGCGACTCCAGGCGATCGACCAGCCCCGTCACGTTCGAGGCGTCACACGACAGTGCACTCGCCAGCTCTCCCATCGGCATCGGCCGATCCGGCGCGATCAGGTTCAGGAGGTGGCATTGCGCCGGCGACAACTCGAGCTCGGCCGCCAGCGCGGGCAGGCTCGCCCGCTGCGCGAACGAAAACCGGACGAGGAGCTGCCACGCCTCACACGTCGGCCCCTTGGACTTCGCGCACATCGGCGTCATTATAGTTCATGATCTCAATAGTTGACATCATCAAGTAATAGGCGTAACGTCGCAACATGACTTCCTATCGCCTGATTCCCCTGGATGACACCGTGGTATTCCCCGGTATGTCGGTGACCCTGTCGGTCGATCCGGGCGCCGACACCCGCGTGTTGCTGGTGCCGCGCCGCGGCGACGCATACGCCAAGGTCGGCGTCGTCGCCGAGGTCGCCGAGCGCGTCAAGCTCGGCGGCCGCCGCTACGGCGTGTCGCTGATCGGTCTCCACCGGGCGCTGCCCGGCGCCGCCGCCACCGACCGTGACGGACAGCTGCGGGTGGAAGTGGACGAGCGGCCCGATATCGCGCCGCCCGCCAGTCTTACCCACGAACTCGAGCGTGAATACCGCGCCGTCGTCGAGGAGCTGCTGCAGTTGCGTGGCGACGACGGCCGGATCAGCGCGTTCCTGCGATCGATCACCGGCGCGAGTGCGTTGGCCGACACCGCCGGCTACTCGCCGGACATCAGCATCGAGCAGAA
>JANOZI010000161.1:0-12124 GCA_031429375.1 Acidobacteriota bacterium
TTTCATGCGGCGACTCAGCCCGGTCTTCGTCGACGCCTATCCAAATCGGATCCTGAACATCCACCCGTCGCTGCTGCCGAAATACCCCGGCCTGCACCCTCAGCAACAGGCCCTGGATGACGGCGCGGCGGTCAGTGGCGCCACTGTTCATTTCGTGAACAAAGAGCTCGATGCGGGGCCGATCGTCCTCCAACGCGACGTGCCCGTGCTGCCCGGAGACACGGACGACTCGCTTGCGGACCGGATTCTCCGGGTCGAACATGCGCTCTATCCGGAGGCCATCGCCGCCGTACTCAACCAAGTGAAACCATGACGGAAAAGCTCGATGCCGCGGCCAGCGATCCTGTCGCATTGCAATGGATGGTGGGCTCGCCGCCGCCCGCCGACAAACTGATCCAGTTCGCAGACGGCAGCGCCTTCAAGTTTCCGCGGACCCGCTGGACCTACTCGAACATGCGACGCCTCGTCGCGACGAGCGTCGTCCCGCGCACCCCGGCGGGAGCAGCGGCGTTACCAACGGGAACGCGATCCGACATTGACGCGGTCACGTTCCGCCCGTCCGGGCAACACGATGTGATGACGTGGGAGCAGTCGCTCGCCGCCAATTTCACCGACGGCATCATCGTCTTGCGCCGCGGGCAGATCATCTACGAGCGCTACTTCGGAGTGCTTGACGCGCTCACCCAGCACCTCGCGTTTTCGGTGACCAAGTCGTTCGTCGCCACCATCGCCGGCATTCTCGCTGCCGAAGGCGCGCTCGACGATCGCGAGCGGGTCGCAACGTATCTGCCTGAGCTGAAACACAGTGGCTTCGCCGATGCAACGATCCAGCAACTGCTGGACATGACCACCGGGCTCAAGCACACGGAAGACTACCTCGACGACACGGCCGGCATCTGGGCGTTCAGCCGCGCCGGCAACTTCCGTCCACGCCCGGCGGATTATCAGGGCCCCGCATCGTTCTACGAGTTCTTGCCGACGGTCGAAAAGGACTATGGGCACGGTGAGCGGTTCGCGTACAAGACGGTGAACACCGACGTGCTCGCCTGGGTGCTTCGCCGCGTGACGGGAAAGACCACGAGCGCCTTGATGTTCGACTACCTCTGGTCGAAGCTTGGCGTCGAACAGGATGCATATTTCACCATCGACACGGCGGGAGTCGAGTTTGCCGGCGCTGGATTGAACCTGACATTGCGGGACCTCGCGCGCTTCGGCGAAATGATGCGGCTGGATGGCCGTTACAACGGCCAGCAGATCGTTCCCGCCGCCGTCGTCGCTGACATTCGGGCGGGAGGCAATCGGCAACAGTTCGCCGGCGCGGGCTACACGCAGTTGGCGGGGTGGAGTTACCGGCGCATGTGGTGGGTGTCGCACAACGATCACGGCGCGTTTGCCGCGCGCGGCATTCACGGGCAGGCCCTCTATGTCGATCCGGCGGCGGCGATGGTGATTGCGCGCTTCGCCTCGCACCCACAAGGCGCCAACGTCCATCTCGATCCCATGTCGCTACCGGCCTATCACGCCCTCGCGACGCACCTGATGGGAAGTGAGAAGTGAGAAAGAGAAGTGAGAAATACGTCTGACCTCTCACTTCCCACTTCAGACTTCCGGTGAAGCGAGTTACCAGCGAATGCGCGATACGATCTGCAGCACGCGCGAGGTATTGACGCCTGTCAGAGCGGTCGTCTCGTAGGCGGTCTGCGTCGAGCCGACGGCGCGATTCCAGTTGACGTTGGTGTTCTGGTTGGTCGTCGCCACCGTGATCCCGCTCAGCGGCGCGAAGTTGACGTTGTCGAACACGTTGAGCGCATCGAGCCGGAACTCGGCGTTGACGCTGCCCCACAACCCGATCCGCTTCACGATGCTCAGATCGTGCTGTTGGAAGAGCGGCCCCTGGACGACCAGGGATTGCACGCCGCACTTACCCTCGCCGCGAATGGTCTCGATGCAATCAAAACTGTCGGCCGGCGCCATGTAACGCCCGCTCGGTGGACCATTGCTGCTGTAGCCGTCGGCCGACGTGGCACTGACGCTGAATGCCTTGAAGGTGTTGTCGATGATGTCCTGCGGCAGCATGAAGACGCGCTGGCGATCGTCGATCCGCAGCTTGAACGCCTGCTGCAACTCCTTCTCGTTCATCCCGACGAGGCGGACGTTGCCCAGGTCGATCAGCCGGCCGCTCTGCAGGCGCGTGTTGAAGGCGAGCTGCCAGCCGCCGATGATCCGATCCACCACCCCATTGACGTTGCTCCCGAACCGTTGGCCGCGGCCGAACGGCAGCGGGTACAGCAAGTTCAGTTTCAAGGCGTGCGAGATGTCGCCTTCTTCGCCGCCGTTGCGGACTATTGGGTCCGCGATGCGCAACGACAGGAACTTCGACTCCGTGGCATGGCCCAGCACGTAGCTGCTGGAGAACGACAGGCCATTCGCGGCCCGGCGCCTCAGCTCGAGCACCATCGAGTTGTATAACGTGCTCTCCCGGTTCTCGACGATGTTCGCGCCACCGGTGAGATCGGGATTGACCAGGAGGAAGTTCCTCGGCAGCCCCGCGGCGACCGCGCGGTCGCGCGCCCCTGCATCGTCTCTCAGACTGTAAACAAACGAAAACGGATGCGGATTCAACCGCGCCAGCGGGTCGACGTATGTGGCCGCCCGGAAGTTCGCCGAAGAATAGGCCGCAGGGTTGCCCGCTCCGCTGCGAGTCACGCCATTGAAATACGCGAGCATGATCGGCAGCGGTGCCGTCCCTGTGCCGTCGCCGAAATATGCGAAGGATCCTGCGCGCGTCCCGCCGGCCGCATTGTTGGCCTGCAGGTTGGCCATCGCGAGCCTGAATTCGTCGATGAACCCGTTCTCGATGATGTTTGGCTCGTTGTAGTTATTGGTGCGCCAGCCGTCGCCGGACCGCGTGCCGAGATAGCGCGCTTCGATCGACATCGTCTGGCTGAGCGACCGCTGGATGCCGGCCTGCCAGGTATCCGAGTACGGCACCACGAGGTCGGGGCTGAAGATCGTAATGTCCTGCGTTGAGACGTCAGTGAATGGCTCTTCAAACTGCGATGGGAACGACGCCGGACTCAGGTTGCCGTTGCGCATCAACAGCGGCAGCGGGCCGAGGTTGCCGAGCGCCAACGTCCGGTTGACCGCCAGCGAGACGCCCGGATTCTGTGACACTTGCCCGGCGAAATCGGTGAGGCCAAGTCGCGTATACGAACGGCTGTAGCCCGCGCGCACGACGAAGTCGCCGGTGTTGCCGGTCAGCTTTCGCAGCGGGCCGCCCTTGACGCTCGGTGTCCACGCCAGTCCCACACTGGGTGAAATGTTGTTCCAGTCCATCGGATAGGCGCGCTCGCCCTTGTCGAGAGTCCGGAAGGTGGGTGGCTTGCCGGTCAACGTGCCCGGCATGAAGAGGTTGCCCGTGCCGGAAACGCCATAAACATCAGCGAGATCGCCAATCGAGTAGCTGTTGTTCAACGCGACGAACGGGAACGACAGGTCGTAACGCGCGCCGTAGTTCAGCGTTACGTTGGGGCCCATGTGCCATGAGTCCTGCAACCACAAGCCCACCTGCGGCTGACGCGCGCGCTGGATGCCTTGCCCGAGGAGGTTGTATTTCGCCGAGTCATCCAGACGGGCGTTGCTCAGGATCTGGCTGACGCGTCCGGTCTGGATGGCATACAGACGACGGGCGTTGGCGATGGCGGCAGCCGATGCTCCCGGGAAGTTCGCCGCGACGAACATCGCCTCGGCCGGATCGCCGGTGATGACATCGAAGCGCAACTCGTTGACGATCTGCTGGTTCTGCTGCCATAGCGTGTAGTTGGCGAGCAAACCGCCGATGTTGAAGCTGTGCGAGCCCTTCTGCCAGTTGAGCGTGTTCTCGAACGTCAGGTGGAAGGCATCACGACCGGATGTGGTCCCGGCGGGGCCCGCATTGGTCAATGGGGTCAGGGTGTTGTTGAAATTCAGATAATAGCCACCCTGGTTTGCCAACGAGCCGCTCCACATTTCCGGCTTGAACTCGTTTTGCGCGAAGATCACAGGCCCGCCGCCATAGCCGACGCGGAACTCGTTGACCATGGTCGGACTGACGATCGACCGCAGCCAGCCGCTGGTGGCCCGGCGCGTCGACGACTGGTTGGCGTGCACCGGGAAACCGGGAAAGAAGTTGTCGCGGTTGTTGGTCGTGTCGGGCCCACCGCCGATGTACTGAAAATTGAGCGAGTACGTGAGCCGGTGCCGCTGGGTCAGTTGGTAATCGACGCGGAACGTGGGGTAGCGGTTCATGCTGCGGGTCGGCACCTGGAACGAGTACTCCTGGAACAGCGGATCGGTGAGGTCGCGGATGTTGCCTTCCGTCGCGGTGGCGCTGCGGATGTCAGCAAACAGCTTCGCGATCAACGGATCCGGCGTCGCGATCTGGCCGTTGCGCGCGGCGAGGTTGAAGAGATTGACCGTCTGGACACCGCCCGCCGCGCTGTAGCGGAAGTTGCCCGCCTGCGCATCAGGGTGCAACACAGTACGGTTCCGCCGAATGGCGCTCGGTGACCGCTGCTCTTCGTAATTCACGAAGAAGAAGGCCTTGTTACGGCCGTCGAAGCCCGGGACTCTCACCGGGCCGCCCAGGCTGAATCCGGGCTGATTCAGCAGCAGATCCGTCTTCGGCAGATTGTCGCGCTTGTTGAACCAGGTGTTGGTATTCAGCGCGTCGCTGCGATATTGGTGGTACACGCCGCCGCGAAACTGGTTGGTGCCCGACTTGGTCGTGTATCGAATCTGCGTTGCGCCGCTGCCGGTATTTTCCGCGCCGGATGCCGCGGTCGAAAAGGTGATCTCCTCAATCGCATCGATGCGCGGCGAGACGAGGGCAAAGAAACCGTCGGTCGTCTTCAGCGTGTTGTCCTGGATGTTCACGCCGTCGAGCGTCATGTTGATCGTGCTCTGCGGAAGGCCGTTGACGATCGAGTCGCGCGCGGCGCCGCCCGTGGTGACACCGGGGAGGAACACGACGAACTGCGACGCGTCGCGGCTCGACAGCGGGAGACTCGCCACTTGGCGCGTGTCGAGCACGGTGGAGACCGTGGCCGACTGCGTCTGCACCAGTTCGGAGTTGGCCTGCACGGTGACCTGCTCGGTGAGGCCGCCGACTTCGAGCGTGGCACGGACGCTGGCCGGCACGCCTGAATTGACCACGACGTTGTTCAACATCGCGGTCTTGAAACCTTCGAGCGACACTGAAACGGTGTAGGTTCCGGTGATGATCGCGGGAATCGAAAACGTGCCCGCGCCCGATGACACGGTGTTGAACGATTCACCCGTCTTGGTGTTCTTGACCACGATCGTGGCGCCGGGAATGACCGCGCCGTCGCTGTCGATGACAACGCCCGAAATAGACGCGGTGGAGGAGCCCTGTGCAAACGCGCCTGCGGCGGTGACCAGCGCGAGGAAACCCGACGCGACGACGACCCTTACCCATCCTTGTGTCATTGCAAAACCCCAGTACGAGGATCCAAAGGAAAGCGGACAGGCACAACGTACGCGTGCGGCCACCCGCCGTCAAGGGTTCTGTGTGATTGGTCACCGCGAATGGTGCGGTTGTCCCGCCGCGAGCCCGACTGGTCCCACTGACGGGACCCCCGAAGGGCGCTCTATCGTCCCATTGCGTTTGTGAACGTGCTCCAGGGAACCGGGCGTCCATGCACCGGCGCCAGCGTCCCAACCTCGAGCTTCATGCGCTGCACCTGGTTAAACAGGCTGCGCATCGCGGGCGTCGGCGCCGCCGGCGCGGGTTCGTGGGTATCGAACAGGTCCGCCTCGAACGCGATGCGCTCGGCGGGCAGATACGCCATCAGCATCCCGGTCACATGCGCCAGGGGCTGCACGTAATACACCCGCAGAATCCGCGTGTTGTCGGTGATGACGAAATTCTCGTTGATGGCCTCGAAGTTGTAGCCCTCGGAGAGCTCGGTGGGTGGCCACTGCGCCACGATGTCGGGGGCGACCGTGCGCGGGCGGTAGCTGAGCACATCGCGGTTGAGGAAGTCGATCGCCTTCCGGTGCGCCACGATCGTGGACCCGATATGCAGATAGGTCCGCAGGCCGCCGATGTGATCGAAGTGCGGGTGCGAGCTGATCAGCCACCGAATCGGCTTGCCGGGCGCCAGCTTGACGACCTCCTCGATCACCGCCAGGCTGCGTGCCTCGTTGATCGGCGCCTCGAACACCGCGACGAAATCCCGGAACTCCACCAGGTAGCTGTTGTGCGTCGAGCCGCCGAGCAGGTAGACGCCGCCTGCCAACTTCTCGACCGTGACCGCCGCCGGCGCGGCCGCCTGCTTCACCACATCCGGCACCGGCACGGGATCGTCGCAGACGTTGGGCTGCACCTTCGGAAATTTCCCGCCGTAGGCGTTATGGCCGGTGCTCGCGTTGTCGAACTGCCAGTTGTCGTCCCACCCCTGGTGTGAATGCCAGTTGATCGGCCACTTCACGTTGCCAAACGTCATCTGCTCCGTGGACTCGTGCTCGATGTTGAAATCGCCAAGCGCCGGCTCGTTGACGGTCGTCTTGATGCGCTGAATCTGATTCTGCGGGTTGATCGTCGCCTCGACCCGGTACCTGCCGAGCATCGTGATCGAGACGACATGCATCTTCTCGGGACTGACGACGTTGCCGTCGCGGCCCATCTCGATCTGTTCCCATCGCCAGATCGCTTTCGGATTGGCGCCCGGCAGACGGGCGGCCTTGAGGAACCCGGGCGGGTTCAGCCAGAGATCGAGTTGATAGCGCTCGGCGTCGTCCGCCGATGCGGCGACCGGCGGCGCGCCGTCGCCGTCAATGTGCCACGCATGGGCGCCGTTCACGATGTGCGTCTGCCGCGTTTGCTTCTGCGTCGGCGTGCCGCCGCGCCAGCCAAGGCCGTACTTCCAGGAAGCGGGGTTCAGTCCTGGCTTGCGATCGAACGTCTCTTTGCTCGTGCCGGTTTCCCAGTTGATCGTCCGCGTGTAATTGGCCATCGCGTCGATTCGCGGCCAGTCCACGTTGACCGCGTACTCGAAGGTCTGGCCGACGGCGCCGCTGTAGCCTGTTCCGGAAAACGTAATGCACCGCAGGTTCGCTTCGCCGATCTCCTTCGCGGCCGCCGCCAGCAGCGGCTGGGGGTCGACATAGCCGGGCGGAAAAGACTGCGCTCGTACGAGTCCGGCCGCCAGTACTGACGCCACAACGCACGCCCAGAGTTTGTTCATGCTCCCTCCGGACAAACCTAAAGGTTTGTCGCCACCAATGCGATCGCTCTCACCGGGCTGCCACTGCCCCCGAGGATTTTCAGCGGTGCCGCTATCACGACCGCACCGGTCGGCGGCAATCGATCAAGATTGCACAGGCTTGCGAGGCCGAACTTGCCGTGGCCGTGCATGATGTTGTGATTGGGGAACGGCGGGTCGAATCGGCCGGCCGGCCCCGCGTCGGTGCCGATCGTTTCCACACCCACTCCGAGGACGTCGCGCTGCGCCGCGAGCAGCAGTGACGTCGCCTGATCGAAGCCCGGACCATGCGGCCCATCGTCGCGCACGTTCAAAAACGCGGAGGCGCTCGAGCGCTTGCTCCATCCTGTTCTGAGCAGCACCCACGCGCCGCGCGGCACCTGTCCGTGCGTTGCCTCCCACAGCTCGAGTGCGGCGACGTCGAGCAGGTAATCCTCGTTGGCATCGACTTCGGCGGTGATGTCGATCACGCAAGCCGGGCCGATGAAGCGGCCGGCCGGAATCGTGTCGGTGGTGTTGTTGGGTAGGTCGCGTCCGGTGATCCAATGCACGGGCGCATCGAAGTGCGTGCCGGTGTGTTCGCCCATGCGAATGGTGTTCCAGTACCAGCCGGGGCCTTTGCCGTCGTATCGCGAGATCACGTCGATCGACACGCCCGGCGACGGCGCAAACATGTCCGGCAGTCCGATCACCGGTGTCTCTGGCCCGAGCGGCTGGCTCAGGTCGATCACAGCAACGCGGCCCGCGGCAAGCTCGGCGACCAGGGAGATGAGAACTGAAGACATAACGGGTCCCGTCAGCGCGCCTGGAGGTAGCGCTGGAATTGGAAACGATTCTCGAGCAGCCCGAGCTCGGTCACAAACGCCGCCGGGCCAACCGCATCGACCTTCGCGACAATCGTGGTCAATTCCTGCGCGCGCTGCGCGCCTGCGAATTCCGCCACGAAGGCCTCGACCGTGGTGACGCAGGCCGTGCGCGGAACACCCGCCGCTGCCGCGATCGCGGCCAGGTCGCAGCCGGTGGATGTCGCTGTCGGAAAGCCGCCGACCGACAGCAGTGAGCCGTTGTCGAACACGACATGCAGCAGGTTCGGCGGCCGGTACCGTCCCAGGGTGCTGAGGCCGCCAAGGTTCATCAGCACCGAGCCGTCGCCATCGAACACCACGACGGGCACCTTGGGGCGGCTGAGCGCGATGCCGAGGCCGACCGACGAGGCCAGCCCCATGGCGTGCTGCAGGTAAAAGAAATTCTGGCGATGCCCGATCGACTGCAGCTCCGCAGCAACCGCGCCCATGATGGTCACGACCGCGCAGGTTTCGAGCCGATCGTAGACCGCGCGCATGGCATCGAGCCGCGTCACTGGTCCTCCCACATCAGGTCGCGCGTCAGCAGCAGCGCGACCGGACGATTCGACGAATACGCGAGGGTCTGCGCCTGCGCCACGCGCTCGGCGACGCGAATGGGATTGTCAAGACGCATCAGAGGAATGCGCAGCGCCGCGAGCACCGGCTCGGTGACCGCGCCGCCTTCGGTTTGCCACGGGTCGCGCTCGCCGAACGAGCCGCGGTCGCTGATCAACATCACCAGCGGGATCCGGAACAATTGCGCGCCCGACACGATGCCGTTGACCGACGCGAGAAAGCCGTGGTTCTGCATCAGCATGGCCGACTTCACGCCCGCCAGGTGCGCGCCCATGGAAATGCCGACGCCTTCTTCTTCCTTGGCCAGCCGCACGAGCGTGACGCCGGGATCGTCGTCCGCCAGCCGGATCAAGTGCACGAGCCAGGTTTCCGGCAGCGCCGAGATCAGCCGGACGCCGCCGTCTTTCAAGGCGTCGAAGACGATCTTCGAGTTGGTGGCCGAGACCGGCATGGGGCCGGATGTTACTGGATCTTGTGATCTGTTGATCTGTTGATCGGGTGATTCGGGTGATCTCAGATGGGGGCGGTTCGCAGCGTCAGCACCGCGACATCGGGCGGGCAATTGATCCGCAGGGGCACGTAAACGGTCCCGACACCCCGGCTGACGAACAACGCGGTGTTCCCTCGCGTGGCATAGCCCGCCAGCACGGGGAACTTGCGGCCGGCGATCGCTCCGATCGCGGGCAAGACGACCTGCCCGCCGTGCGTATGCCCCGAGAGCACCAGCTGCACGTCGAGCGCAGCGGCTTCCGTCACGCGCCGCGGGTCGTGCGCGATCAGGATGGTGGTGCCTCCGGTGCCCTTGAGCACACCGGCAATGTCGGCGGGCGTTCTGGTCCAGAACCGGATGCCGGCGATGTCCAGCCGCTCGCCACGGATCGTCAGCGCAGTGCGTTGATCCTTCAACATCGTGAAGCCGCGTGCCGCCAGCGTCGCCGGCACCTCGCGCTCATCGTCGTGATTGCCGAGGACCGCAAACGAGCCGTGCGGTGCGCCGGCGAGCGGCATCAGCAGATCGGCGACCGGCGCGGCGTAACGGCGATCGAAAAACGACACGTAGTCGCCGCCGAGCACGACGATGTCGGGATTGGCGTGCGTGAGGCGCGACACGGCGCGCGCGATGTCGTCGGCGGGAACCACGGAACTGTGATGCACGTCGGTGATCATTCCGACGCGCAGGCCGTCGAGCGCCGGCGGCAGGCCGCGCACCGCGACATCACGGCTGACGAGATCGATCTGGTGGCGTTCGTAAGCCACGCCGTGGGCGGCGGCGCCGGTCAGCGCGCCCACCGTCGCGACGGTCGACAGTCGCAGGAAATCGCGGCGCGTCACAGCCACGGCGGAATTATAGTGTGTGTTCAATGAACGTCTTTGACGAGTTCAAGTGGCGCGGGATGGTGTCGGAGGCGACCGACGGCGTGAGTGACGCGTTAGCGACACAGCGTGTCACCGCCTACATCGGCTTCGATCCGACGGCTGCGAGACTCCATCTTGGCAATCTCCTGACGGAGATGGGTCTGGCGCGCCTGCAGAAGTTCGGACACACGCCAATTGCGATCGTCGGCGGCGGCACCGGAATGATCGGCGACCCCAGCGGGAAGTCGCAGGAGCGAAACCTCTTATCAGCTGAGCAGATTGACGCGAACGTGGCCGGCGTGCGCGCGCAGCTCGAGCGGTTCCTCGACTTCGACACGGCGCCCAACGCCGCGCGCATCGTCAACAACGCCGACTGGCTCGGCACAATCGACGTGCTCTCGTTCCTGCGTGATGTCGGCAAACATTTTTCCGTCGGCTACATGCTGCAGAAAGAATCGGTCAGCCGGCGGATGGAGAGCGCGGACGGCATCTCCTACACCGAGTTCAGCTACCTGGTGTTGCAAGCGTACGAATTTTTGCAGCTGTTCGACCGCCACGACTGCACGCTGCAGATGGGCGGCAGCGATCAATGGGGCAACATCACGGCCGGCATCGAGCTGATCCGGAAAGTGCGCGGCAAGAAAGCACACGGGTTGGTGTGGCCGCTGATGAAGACGGCGGCGGGCACCAAGTTCGGCAAGACAGAGGCGGGCACCATCTGGCTCGATCCGGCGCTGACGTCGCAGTACCGCTTCTATCAGTTCTGGTTGAACACCGACGATCGCGATGTCGTGAACTACCTGAAGGTCTTCACGTGGCTGGACCGCGCGGCGATCGAGGCGCTCGAGCGCACCGTCGCCGAAGCGCCGGCGGCGCGAGAAGCGCAGCGCAGGCTCGGGCGTGAAGTGACGACGATGGTGCACGGCCAGGCAGGGCTCGCGCTCGCCGAGCGCGAAACGGCGGCGCAGTTCGGCGGCGGCGCCGATGCTGATATTCCTGCGATCGAGCTGGCCGCGTCGGCATTCGAAGGCGGCATGCCCTACACCGACTTCATGGTGGCGGTGACATTGGCGCCCTCGAAGAGTGAGGCGGCGAGGACGATCAAGCAGGGCGGGTTTTACCTGAACGACGTGCGGGTGACCGAAGAGCGCGGCAAGGTGACGCTCGCCGATGTGATCGACGGTCGTATCAAGGCCAGGAAGGGCCAGCGCGAGCGTCGAATCGTACGCGTGTCCTGAGGAAGCTCGGCCGATGTTGACATCGCATCCCGGTTCTCGTACATTTGGGGGACGGGATTTACGCGATGCTCTCGGTCTAGAGCATCGTGGCTGCCTGGAAGTCTTCTGGCTTCGCAAACCGATTCGAGAGCGTGGGAAACCGCGGCCTCGGAAAGGACGCCAAGAACGCTGGCGTGCGAAAAAACCGGTTGACAGGAAAGGAAACGCCGTCGTATTCTCGTAAGGTTCCCCTAAAAAGGGCGGGCGCAAAATCCAACAAGTTGGATGCGCTTCGATAGGGGGGCGGAACAGCGTCCTTGGTTCTTTGAAAACTAGATAGAGCGTGCACACGCAGCTTGGTTTATCCGCGCCTCCGGCGCGGGGGTTTCGGCCCCCGTCAAGGTGGTTTGGTTGACCAGGTTGCAAAACCAGCCCGTCTTGAGTTGTCAGTCGGCGGTATGCGGAGTCTGAGCGCAAGCGAAGGTGACGTAGAACCGTCGAAACAATAAAGACAGAAACAACGCAGATTTAGAGAAGAGCAGGAAGTCAAAAGGCTCTCTCAAGCGAAATTAAACTTGAGAGTTTGATCCTGGCTCAGAATCAACGCTGGCGGCGTGCCTAACACATGCAAGTCGAACGCGACTGGGGGCTTCGGCTCCCAGTTGAGTGGCGAACGGGTGAGTAACACGTGGGTGATCTACCTTCGAGCGGGGGATAACGTTCCGAAAGGAACGCTAATACCGCATGACGTCCTGGGTTTAAAGACCTGGAGACCAAAGCTAGGGACCGCAAGGCCTGGCACTTGAAGAGGAGCCCGCGTCCGATTAGCTAGTTGGCGGGGTAACGGCCCACCAAGGCGACGATC
>JANOZI010000162.1:0-2725 GCA_031429375.1 Acidobacteriota bacterium
TGCGTCGAGTTCCACTCGAAGATGAACGCCATCGGCGGCGACACCGTGGCGATGCTCAACGCCGGAGTCAAGGAAGCCGCGAAGAGCGGGGTGGCGCTGGTGGTCGGCAACGACGCGCCCAATTTCTCCGCCGGCGCCAACCTGATGCTGGTGCTGCTCGAAGCGCAGGAAGGCAACTGGGACGAGCTCGACATGATGATCCGTGCGTTCCAGCAGGCCAACATGGCGCTGCGCTATAGCGCGGTACCGGTGGTCGTCGCGCCCGCGGGGCTCACCCTCGGCGGTGGCGCCGAGATCGCGCTGCATGCGGACCGCGTGCAAGCGGCCGCCGAGACCTACATGGGGCTGGTCGAGGTCGGCGTCGGCCTGATCCCCGGCGGCGGCGGCACCAAAGAAATGACCGCGCGCGCGATGGCGAAGCTGCCCACACCGCAAAGCGATCCGCTGCCGTACGTGCAGCAGGCGTTCGAGGCCGTTGCGCTGGCCAAGGTGTCAGCCAGCGGACCCGATGCGCTGCGGCTGGGTTATCTCGCGCCGACCGACAGCTTCACGATGAACCGCGAGCGGCTGATCGCCGATGCCAAGGCCAAGGCGCTCGAACGGGTGCGCGAGGGCTACCACCCGTCACCGCTCCGTACCGCAATACCGGTCGGCGGCGAATCCGTCACGGCGGCGCTGAAGCTCGGCGTGCACCTGGCGTGGCGGGCCGGCAGGGCCAGCGATCACGACGCGCTGATCGGCCGCAAGCTCGCGCACATTTTCGGCGGCGGCAACGTCCCGCACGCGACGACGGTGACCGAACAACACCTGCTCGATCTCGAACGCGAAGCGTTCATGAGCTTGTTGGGCGAGCGCAAGACGCTCGAGCGGATCCAGCACACGCTCAAGACAGGGAAGCCCCTGCGGAACTAGGTTCAGGGTTCAGGTTCACGTTCAGGGTTCATTAGGTTCAGAGTTCAGGGTTCGAATGATCGACACAGGCAGCGGCACTCCCGTCGTATTGATCCCGGGCCTGCAGGGGCGATGGGAATGGCTGCGTCCGGCTGTCGAGGCCATCGCGAAGCGGAACCGCGTGCTGTCGTTCTCGCTGTGCGACGAGCGCAGCAGTCCGTTTCCGTGCGAGCCGGAGCGGGGCTTCGAGAACTACATCGATCAGACGCTGGCGGCGATGGACCGCGCCGGCATTGAAAAAGCAACGATCGCAGGCGTGTCGTACGGCGGGTTGATCGCCAGTGAGTTTGCCGCGAGGCACCCCGACCGCGTCGCCGCGTTGGTGCTGGCGTCGGCGCTGCATAGCGCCTGGCAGCCAACCAACCAGCAGCGCCAGTACTTGAAATCGCCGTGGCTGATGAGCCCGCTGTTCGTGGCGACCGCGCCGGGACGCATGAGGCCGGAGATGAGCGCGGCGTTTCCGGGCGTGGGCGCGCGGCTGCGATTCATGGCGGCACACGGCGCCCGCTGCGCCATGGCGCCGACCTCGCCCGCCAAGATGGCTCGGCGCATCGCCTGGGCCGCGAAACATCGCTTTGCGGATCTGCGGGCCTTCGCCTCGCGCGCGCTGATCGTCACCGGCGAGCGCGCGCTCGACAAGGTGGTGCCGGTCGATATTACCGAGCGCTACATGGCGGAATTGCAATCGGCCGAGCATGTCGTGCTCGAGCGCACCGGGCACATCGGGATCGTGACGCGTCCCGATTTGTTTGCCGAAGTAATTGGGAAATTTCTAGATGGCGAACGAATTTCTGCGTGAGATCGCGGGCCCGATGGGACCGCTCGAAGCGCTGCTGGACCTGCCGAATGGCGAGCCTCGCGCCGTCGCGGTGTTCGGGCACCCGCTGCCGACCGAAGGCGGCACCATGCACACCAAGGCGGTCTATCAAGCCGCCAAGGCGATGACGCGCATCGGCGTCGCCGCGCTGCGGTTCAATTTCCGCGGCGTTGGCCGCAGCGCCGGCACGTTCGACGCCGGGCCAGGTGAGAAAGACGACTTCCGGGCCGCCGTCACGTTCGCGACCGAGCGTTACGCCGAGCTGCCCATCTGGGCGGTCGGCATGTCGTTCGGCGCGTGGATCGCGATGACGGCAGGCGCGGAAGACGCGCGCGTGGCGGTGCTGGTCGGCATCGCGCCACCGGTCGACCGCTACGATTTCGAAGTCCTGAAGACTTCCACGCTGCCGAAGTTCATCATCCACGGCGAAGAGGACGAGCTCATCTCGATCAAGGACGTGCGCAGGTTCTACGCGCAAATCCCCGAGCCGAAAGAGTTGGTCACGATCGAGCACGCCAACCATTTGTTTGAAATGAAGACGACACTCGTGGGCGATGCAATCGAGGAACTGCTCGCCGATTTCACGGTCAGGACCTAACCATGGAAGACGCAGTCATCGTATCCGCCGTCAGGACCGCCGTCGGCAAAGCACCCAGGGGCACGCTCAGCGTGATGCGGCCCGACGAACTGGCGGCGAGCGCGATTCGCGCAGCGCTTGCCAAAGTGCCGGGGCTGGATCCCGCATCGATCGAAGACGTGATCCTCGGATGCGCGATGCCCGAGGCCGAACAGGGGCTCAATGTGGCGCGCATCGCCAGCCTTCGCGCCGGCATTCCGGTTGAAGCGTCCGCCGTCACGGTGAACCGCTTCTGCTCGTCGGGGCTGCAGGCGATCGCCTACGGCGCCGAGCGCATCATGCTCGGTAATTCGCAGGCCGCCGTGACCGGCGGCACCGAG
>JANOZI010000163.1:0-7121 GCA_031429375.1 Acidobacteriota bacterium
AAGAAAATGACGTATTTACAGGAATATCAAAAGTCATCAAAAGACGTCAATAAGACTTGATATGACATAACATCACTTGTTGGCCCGCTACTTGCTCTCCTGAATGGGCATGAGGACCATGTCCATGACCACAACGACCCTGACCCCGATTATGACGGCTGCCGATTGGATTTCGGGACCGGTACTGCCAGGCACGTCTTTCACGCTTCGCGAGCTGCGTCTCGAAGATGCGCCGCTGCTGCTGGACACGTTGTCGATCGAAGAAATGGCGATCTACATCCGGACCACGCCGGCCCACGGGTGCGAGCCCTTCAATATCTGGGCGCAGGGCGAACGGCAAGCCGGCAACATGAGCTTCGCCGTGGTGCCTCAAGGGACGGAGACCGCGGTCGGCGTCGTCCAGGTGCGCTTCGACGAGAATCCGGTAATGCACTAAGCGCGCTCCGGGAAGCGCCTTTCTGCGGTCGTGGCTCGTAAAGCAACCGTTATGGCTGCCTGCGGTGCTACGGTGGTCGCCGCGAAAGGCGCTTCCCGGCGTTCGCTCCTGCCGGTCGCAGCACCCCTTTTGCGGTGCCGTCTGTTATCCTCGCGCGCATGTGCGACTTCGGCAAGCACGACCATCCACACACGGACTTCGGCTTTCTCGTCGACGTTCCGGAAATCCGCGCGCTCATTGACGAGACACGGCGGCTGACGGGCACCGTCGCCGATACCGCGGCGCGGGTTGAAGCGCTCCGGCCCGCATTTGGCAGGCTGCTCGCGGCCGAGGGCTGGCTGCCGGCCGAATACGCCGAGCCCGATCTCGAGAGCGGCATGGGTGGAGGTATCGGCCAGTACGCGCTCTATCGCGCCGAAGACGGATCGCTGTGCCTGTTCTCGCTGGTGATTCCCGCCGGCTCCGAAACGCCCATTCACGATCATCTCGCCTGGGGGCTGATCGGCGTCTATCGCGGCATGCAGGACGAAACCGTCTATCGCCGCCTGGACGATGGGCGCGACCAGTCGAAGGCGAACCTGGAAGTGGCGCGCACGCAAACCGTGAAACGCGGTGAGTTCTACACGCTGTTGCCGCCGATCGACGACATTCACTACGTCAAGACGGTGTCGCAGACGCCGTCGGTCTCGATTCACCTGCTCGCCAACGACACCGCGTGTGTCACGCGGCATAAGTTCGATGCCAAGAGCGGCGCGGTCACGGCATTTCGATCGGGCTACAGCAATGCGAAATGCCCGGCTCAAGACGGATCGAGCCAATAGATAAAAATGTCGTCGTCGGCGGCCACGACCCGAAGGGAATGCACCTTCGCGATGGCGTCGAATCGCTCTTGCCCGTACGACACGATGAACGCCTTCTTGTGCACGACGACGTGGCTGACGCCGCGATCGTGCAGGGCCACGAGCGACGCGTCATCCGGAAACGTTTGGACCATCGCGTAGGACTGGTCGTAAGACGGCGGCCGGAACCCGCTGTAGCCGTTCAACAGCGGGCGAAAATGCACCGTGGAGTTCACCATGTAGGGCGTATTGAGGAACCACTGCGTGGGAATGGGAAACGGCAATTCGGCGACCGCGGTGGCGTGGTCTCGCGCGAGCACGGTGTAGACCTCCGGGACGCCGTCGAAGTGGATCCACCCGACCGGCGCGCGCAGCGCTTCGACGTTGACCAGCACGCAGAGTAACACCGCAACGGCGGGCCACGTCCGCGCCTGCTTCCAGCGACGCTGGAGGGTGGCCACGCCAAACCCGGCCATGACCGCAATCATCAGGAGCACTATCTGGCCAAGGTGCGCCGCCACGCGCACGGCCTGGAACAGCGGAATTATCCGGTGCAGCAGCGGATAGAACGGCAGCAGCGGCGCGAAGGACACTGCCGCGCAGCCGATGCCGGCCACGGCGCACATCCGGAAGCGGGGATCCCGGCGATTCTCGCGCGCGCTCACCGCCGCACCCATCAACAGCACGGCCACGATTCCCGGAAAGGTGTACGAGGAGGCCCCGGCAGCGAACCGGCGGCTCCACAGCCCGTAATGGATCCGCGCGCCCGTGGCCAGGTAGTTCGCCAACGCGGCCGGCCACTGCTCGTCAGCGCCGCGGGTCCAGCCGGTCGCTCGATGGAGTTGCGCGTACTCGTAGAGGTATGGCGCCAACAAGAGCGCGCCTACTCCGCCGGCGACGGCCAGGCACGCCATGGTCCTGAACGCACCGGCGCGAAGCCACTCAGCCGCGCGCGCGAGCACGGCGAAGGTCAGCATCCAGGTCGAGAACACCAGCAGATACACGGACGCGAGGCCTTGCAGGGCGAAGCCGGCGCCGAGCAGCAGCGCGTCCCTGAAGCGACGCGACACCAGCAGGCGATCGAGGGCGAACAACATCACGGCGACAAATTCCACGTGCTGCGCCTGCAGATGGGGAAACCGGGTGAGCGCGTGGGCGTTGAACGCCGCGAGGGATCCGGCGATGAAGCCCGCGCTCCAACTGCCGGTCCAGCGCCACACGAGCAGGCAGAACGCCCACCCCGTCAGCGCAAGGCCGGCGATCAGCACGAGGTTATAGGCCAGCACCGCCGAGCCGCCGAGCGCAACAATCGGCACGGCGAGAGCGCCCTGCACGATCATCGCCTCCGAATAGGCCAGCGTCCGGTGTTCTGGATAGAAGATGTTGGCCTCGAACAGCCGCAACGGATGGCGCGGCAGTTCATGTGCCACCCACCCGATGTTCCAGATGTTGAGCGCGCCATCGCCAGGGTCCACACGCGACAAATGCGCCGGGTCGGATGCCAGGGGCCAAGTGTGCACAGCCGCGAGCAGCACAAACGCCGCAAACGAGATCAACACCCCGTGACGCTGTTGGATGATGACCGAAGGGTAGCGCAATTTTCGGGATCCGAAGTACGCAGATGTTGCTCTCTTGCGCCGCGCCCATGGACGATGGCTTAGCTTGATAGGTCCGAGAACACGGGGAAGTGCGGAGACCACGGAATCTCCTCGCTCTCCGTACTCCTCCGTGTCCTCGGGAGGGAACACGCTGGGGCACCGAGTATGATGTGAACGGTGCCGAAACGACTCTTCAACAACATTCTTGAAACCATCGGTGACACGCCGATGGTGCGCCTCAACCGCATCCCCAAAGGCCTCGTCGCCGCCGACGTCTACGCCAAGATCGAGACGGTGAATCCCGGCAACTCGATCAAAGACCGCATGGCGGTGAAGATGATCGAAGACGCCGAGAAGGCGGGCAAGCTGAAGCCCGGCGGCACGATCATCGAGGGTACGTCCGGCAACACCGGCATGGGGCTGGCGATCGCGGCGGTGGTGAAGGGTTACAAGTGCGTCTTCACGACCACCGACAAGCAGTCGAAGGAGAAGGTCGACGCGCTGCGCGCCTTCGGCGCCGAGGTCATCGTCTGCCCGACCGACGTCGACCCTGAAGACCCGCGGTCGTATTACTCGGTCTCGTCGCGGCTCGAGCGCGACACGCCGAATTCGTGGAAGGCCAACCAGTACGACAACCCGTCGAACGCGCAGGCGCACTACGAGCAGACCGGCCCGGAGGTCTGGGAGCAGACCGGCGGCGCGGTCGATCACCTCGTTGTCGGCGTGGGCACGGGCGGCACGATCTGCGGCGTGGCCAAGTACCTCAAGGAGCGCAAGCCCTCGGTCAAGGCCTGGGGCATCGACACCTACGGCTCGGTCTTCAAGAAATACAAAGAGACGGGAGTCTTCGACAAGAACGAGATCTATCCGTACATCACGGAAGGGATCGGCGAGGATTTTCTTCCCAAGAACGTCGACTTCAGCCTGATCGATCATTTCGAGAAGGTCACCGACCGCGATGCGGCGATCATGACCGGCCGCATTGCGCGCGAGGAAGGCATCTTCGCCGGCAACTCCGCGGGGTCGGCGATGGCCGGGCTGTTGCAGCTGGCCGATCACTTCAAGCAGGGCGAGACCGTCGTGGTGATCTTCCACGATCACGGCACACGGTACCTCGGGAAGATGTACAACCCCGACTGGATGCGCGAGAAAGGCTTCCTCGACCGGAAGGGCCTGACGGCGCGCGACCTGGTGGTCAATCGCGAGAAGGCGCCGCTCGTGACGATCGATCGCAACGAAACGGTCGAAAAGGCCGCGCACATCCTTACTGAGAATGCCTACTCGCAGATCCCGGTGACGTCGGGTGGCCGCCTGGTGGGATCGGTCCACGAGGGCGATCTCTATTCGAAGATCGTCAAGCACCCCGAGGTGCTGCACGGGCCGGTCGAGGCGATCATGCAGCCGGCGTTTCCGTTCGCCGACATCTCGACGAGCGTCGACGCCCTCGCGGCGATGCTCACGCCGGATAGTCCGGCGGTGCTGGTGAGGGATTTCAAGCTGGAGGCGACTTACATCATTACCCGCTGGGACATTATTAAGGCGCTCGCTTAACCCTCGGTGCCCAGGGTGCCAAGGGTGCCTAAGGTGCCATAGGTGGTGCCAGTGCGTCTCCTGGCACCGTTGCCACCAACCCGGGCACACCTCGGCACCTTAGGCACCTTAGGCACCCTAACTACTCGAGTGTGCTTCCTCGAGTTTCAGGCCCCAGCCACAACAGCACCACCACAAGACACCCGCCCCCGATGATGCACCAGAGCATCGCCGTGCGCAGGTCCGTACCGCCGTCCTGCAGCGAACCAATCAGATACGGGGTGTAGGCGCCCATACCAACGCCGACGTGATAGGAAAAGCCCGTCCCCACCCCGCGCGCCTCGGTTGGAAAGCGCTCGGACAAATAGCCCGGCACGATGCCCCAGGCGCCAGAGGCAAAAAACCCGATCAGCCAGGCGCCGAGCATCAGGGCCCACGAGCTCGACGAGAACAGGAACAGCGGCGCCGAACACAACCCGAGCACCACGCCGACGGTGGCAGCGCCGCGACGGCCGCCCCATTTTTCCGAGAGCGTGCCGAGCACCACCGAGCCGATCAGCCCGCCTGCGTTCAGCAACAGCAGAAAGGCCAACGGTTTCTGCTTCAACTCAGTGAGCAGCGTCGGGTACCAAAACGTTGTCGAGTGATAGATCGTGATGAACCCGCCCATCAGGAGCGAGGTATGGAGGGTGACCCACCGCAGATCGGGATCGAAGAGCCGCGCCAGCGACACGCGGTTTGCCGTGCCGGCGCCGGCCAGCAGCCGCCGCCGTTGGAGCCACACCGGGCTCTCGGGCACACGCAGCATGAAGCCGAATACCACGATTGCGGGCAGCACGCCCGCCCACACCATGATTCGCCACGCCCACTCGGAGCGGTGGCTGATCAGCGGATAGCCCAGCTGATAGACCAGCGACGACAGCAGGAAGCCCAACGAGTACCCGCCCTGCAAGATCCCCGACGCGATGCCACGATGTTTGGCCGGCCACTGTTCGAGGGCCAGCGGCATGCCCGCGGCCCACATGCCGCCCATGCCGAGACCGAACAGCCCGCGGAACGCGAACAGCATGACGTAGGAGGTCGACAAGCCGCTCAGGAACGCAAAGCTCGTATACCAGGCGATCGAGAACAGGATTGGGCCCTTCCGCCCGTACCGATCCGCGAAGATACCCGCACCGATGCCGCCGAACACCCGGAAGAACAGGGTGACCGTCCCGAGCAGGCCGGCCAGGGCCCGGTTGACCTCGAAGCTTTGCTGGATGTCGAGCAGAACGAACGTGAGGATGGTGAAATCAAACGCGTCGAGAGTCCAGGCTGCGAAAGTTGTGAGAAAGGTCTTCCACTGCTCGCGGGAAACCTCTCGATACCAAGGCATGCGGCATTCTAGTCGGTTACCGGAGCCCCGAGCTCCGCCGCCGCTCCGGATGGACTGACAATGCATCGCACCGAAACACCGAAGCACTGAAACACGGATTCTCTCTTTTTGGATTGAAACGAAAGAGTTTGTTTCTGTGCTTCCGTGTTTCTGTGTTTCCGTGTATGAATTTGGCCGGTTAGGTAGAATGCGCGAATGACTTCACGATCGTTCCTCACGATGGTTCTTTGCGTCGGGGCGATTGGGCTTTCCGCGCAAGCGCCGCGGACGCATCGGCTCGAAGCGACTCCGGCGACGGTCGCGTACGGACACTACTGGTCCGAGACCAAGCCGGTGCTGACTATCGCCTCCGGCGACATCCTCGACGTCGACACCCTGCTGACGAATGTTCCCGATCGGCTCGAGAAGGCGGGCGTGCCAGCCGCGGACGTGCAGGCCTCGCTGCGGGCGATCGTCGACCAGGTCAAGGACCGCGGGCCGGGCGGCCACATTCTCACCGGGCCGGTGTTCGTGACCGGCGCCGAGCCGGGGGATGCGCTGGAAGTGAACGTGATCTCGATCGATCTGCCGATCGCCTACGGTTATAACGGCTGCGCCGGATTCGTCCGCGAGAACTGCGTGCAGGGGCGCGGACCCATGATCATCCAGATGGACCGCAAGGCCATGACGGCGCAGTTCGCGCCAGGCATTGTCATTCCCCTGAAGCCGTTCTTCGGCAGCATGGGCGTGGCGCCGCCGCCGGCGATGGGCCGGATCAGCAGCGGCCCGCCCGGCATTCACGCCGGCAATCTCGACAACAAGGAGCTGGTGGCGGGCACGACGCTCTGGATTCCCGTGCACGTGCCGGGCGCGCTGTTCGAAATCGGCGACGGTCATGCCGCCCAGGGCGACGGCGAGGTCGATCAAACGGCCATCGAAACGTCGCTGCGCGGCAAGGTGCAGCTCACGGTCCGCAAGGGCATGACGCTGGCATGGCCGCGCGCCGAAACCTCGACCCACTTCATCAGCATGGGCACCGACGTGGACCTCACCAAGGCGACCCGCATCGCGATCCAGGAGATGGTGGACTTCATCGCGATCAAGTGGAAGATGGACAAGCATCAGGCCTATCAGCTCACCAGTCTCGCGGCGGATGTCGCGATCACCCAGCTGGTCGACGGCACGATGGGCGTCCACGTCAAGCTTCCCAAGTCGATCTTCAAACCATGAGGGTCGTCACGATGGTTCTACTCGTCGCGGCGGGGGCGTGCACGCAACCGGCGCCGCAACCCGTCGCGAACACCACCAAGCCGGCCGACCCGCAGCATGCCGGCATCACGACGCCGCATGGCGATCACACGCCG
>JANOZI010000164.1:0-3349 GCA_031429375.1 Acidobacteriota bacterium
CAGTGTCTCAACCGACCGCGACAGATCCGGTCGCACTTCAGCGGCCATGTGATCGTGGGCCTTTCACACTCCTCTTACCGATGACCACTTGGATTGACGGGCGTGGCCGACTGGAGGGACGCGGTCACAGCGAAGTCGCGAAACCGCACCGAGAAAGACGGATTGCACGCGCGATTCCGCTCCACCGTCTTCAAATCGGAATCGCGCGTATCACCTCACGGCGCCCCATAAAGGGGCGCCCTACGACTCTTGAGAGCGGAAAGGTGCCTCACGGCACTCGCGTCGAGCGAGGCGACGACAAGCGTCCGTCGTCAAATCGACCGAAGGCCAAAGGGTCGCCCTACGACTTGGGCGTGCGAGCATCGACAATGGCCGAGCTCACGCCGGATTCGACAAACTTGCGCCACGCGTTGACGTAAGCCGCGAGTTGCGCACCGTAGCGCGCTTGCAGAATCGCCGGCGTCGCGTCCACATCCGTCTTGTAGTCCACGATCTTCCAATCGGTTCCCTGGCGGAACACCGAGTCGATCGTGCCGTTCAGGATCTTCAACACACCCGTCTTCTCGTCAACCGCGCGAATCGCGAACGGCACTTCCTCGTGGCATTCGGGCGACGCCTTCGCCTCGGCCCAGAACTCCTTCTTCGCCACCGCTTGAACCGTGGCAACGGCTTCGTCGATCAACGGCCGTAGGACCGGCTCGTCAACCGTCAACCACATCGCCAGGCGCCGAAGATCTTCCCGCGTCGCCTGTTGGTGGCGCAACGCGTGCTCGAGCAGGCCGTGGATCAAACTCCCCCATGCCGCGCCGGCATCAGCCCTCCGGCTCGGGGTATCGGCGGTCACCACCCCGGTCGGATCATCCGCCGCCGCAGTCACGACCGGCAGCTTGGGAAAGGCCTTCGACTCGCTGGTCACGGACGCCGACGCCCACGACGCTTTCAACGCCTGCAGATGCAGATCCTCGGCCCGAGCAATCGCCGCCGCGGCTGCGGGCGCTGAGAGGTCAACCGTGTGCGCGACTGGTATCGCCACGGTCGAGGGCACTTTCAGTTCCTGTGCTTTCGTCAGAAAACCCTCGAACACTCCCCATGGTCCCTTCGCGGCGGAGTTGGCCGAGCGGCTGAGCACCAACACCTCCCTGGCGCGCGTGGCTGCGACATACAGCAGACGCTTCTCCTCTGCTTTCAGATACTCGAGCTCCTCCGCTTCGTATTGATCCCAATCGGGAGGCTCGCCCACTACCTTCCCCCAGCCGGAACCAGTGATCTTGAAGTAGCCGCGCGCTGTCGCGCCCTCGCGGATGATGCGGGTATCGACGCGAGGCGACACGCCACTCATCGGATCCGCCAGGAACACCACCGGCGCCTCGAGGCCCTTGGCCTTGTGCAGATTCATCAACCGCACCACATCGTCTCGCCCCGGCTCGAGCGGAAGGGACTCGACGTCGCTGGGTTCATCGGCATCCGGTTCGAGCGCATCCGCGGCGTCTGCCAGCGTGAAGCCGTTCTCGACGATGCTGCGAACGCGGTCGACGGCGTGGAGCAGATCGCCGGCCTCAACGCCGCCCGGCGTGGTGGCCGCGAGCGCCAGGTAGCCGCTGTCCTCGAGGATCCGTTCAACCGCCGCGCCGACCGGCAGGACCTGCGTCCACCGATGCATCCGCCGCAGTGCGGCGATGGCGTCGGCCACTCGTGCCGCGAGCGCCGTAATCGACTTCGGCGCCTCCGCGAAGATGCTGAACCACCCGCCTGCCTGGCGATAGGCGAATAGGGCGCGGTCGCTGATCCCGAACAGCGGGCCCCGCAGGACACCGACAAGAGCCACGCCATCCTGGGGATCCGCCAGCGCGCGCAGCAGCAGCGTCAGGTGCTGAACCTCCTGCGAGCTGCCGAACGCCCCGGCGCCGCTGACCTCGACGGGAATCTGTTGCTCCTCGAGCGCCATCGCGTAGGTCTTGATGTCTTTTTTCTTGCGGGTCAGGATCAGGAAGTCGCCGAACTTTCTCCGGCCCGCATTTACCTCGGACTGGATATATCGCGCGATCGCTCCGGCTTCGTAAGCAGGAATCTCTGCGGCTTTAGTGACGGTCGGCGGGATGGTCAACGTAAACAGACCGGACGGCCCTGTCACGGCCTTGGTGACGGAGTCCAACGGCGCAAACATCGGCGATTGCATCGTCGGCGTCTTGGGGAACTGCGTCGAGAACACGTCGTTCGCCCACTCGCAGAGCGCGGCAACAGAGCGGAAGTTCGACGTCAGCGGCAGCACTTCACCGTCGGGCGACGTTTTCAGCCGGGCACGAACTTCGTTGTAGATGTCGATGTCGGCGCGCCTGAAGCGATAGATCGACTGCTTCGGATCGCCGACCACAAATAGCGCGCCCGGGCGTAGATCAACGGTTCGCCAATCCGCCGCTTCGTCCGGGCCAGTCGTCGCACCTCGGGAATCCGAAGCAAGCAAGAACATGATTTCCGCTTGAACCGGATCTGTGTCCTGAAACTCGTCTACAAACGCCCACCGATATTTTTTGGCCAACGCTCTGCGGACATCGCCGTTCGACCTGAGCACGAGCGCCGCCAACTGCAGCAGGTCACCATAATTCAGGGTGTTGAGACGGCGCCGGTCCTGGCCGGCATAGTCGCGCGCCCTGGTGAGCAGCGCCACGCTCAGCCGATACACGTACTGGCGCCACTGACGCAGAAACGGCGCAACCACGTTCGCCACGAAGTCCCCGTGCAGTGCTTCAATCTCCCGGGCGATCTTCTTTTTTTCCGCCGCATCGTCGGACCACCACTTCTGGATAATCTTCGGCTCGCATTTCCAGGTTTCCAGGAGCGGCACGAGAGAGCGGGCCTCGACGCGATGCATAGTGGACACACGCAGTTGACCCCGGAAGCGCTCTGCCCGCTTCTGGATCTCGCACGTGGTCTTGATGTCAATCGCGGCCGGCAAGCGCTTCAGCAACGCCTGCCAGAACGTGTCGAGTTTGGCGAACGCCGGCGCGGCGTCCGGCATGAGCGCGTCGCCGCCGGGAAACTCCACCTCGTCGAAGAGGCACACCGTATCGAACGCGCGATCGAGGTCCTGCGGTTTGAGCCCGGCCTTCAGGATCTCCAGCATCAATGGGTCGGCCGCCGACTTGAGCTGGCTTCGATAGTCGCGCCAGCTTTGGCGCCGGAGCCGCTTGTCTTCAGACTCGTCCAGTTCGGTGAAGCCCGGCGAGACGCCGGCCTCGACCGGCCGCTCGCGCAGGAGGTGCGCGCAGAACGAGTGGATCGTGCCCGCGAAAAAGCGCTCGATGTTCGACAGCGCGAAGCGGACGCGTCCGGCCCGGTCGGTGTCGTCGCC
>JANOZI010000165.1:0-2616 GCA_031429375.1 Acidobacteriota bacterium
GCTGCTCGATCACATGACGATCCTGTACGGATCCGGCATCTCGAACAGCAACCGCCATTCGGGCGACAACCTGCCGCTTCTCGTGATGGGCGGCGGCGCGGGCCGGCTGAAGGGCGGCCGCCATCTCGCCTACACCGACAAGCCGTCGATGGCCAACCTGCTCGTGACGCTGATGGACAAGATGGACGTGCCGGTCGAGCGCCTCGGCGGCAGTACCGGCAAGCTGCCGCTCGATACCGTATCGATGTAAGGTCGATGATCGCAGCCGTCCTCGCCTTCCTCGTCTCGGTCGTGCCGTTGATTGATGCGGTGAAGCACGCCGATCACGCGGCGGTGCGGGCGCTGCTCGCCAAAAAGGTTGACGTCAACGCCGTCGAGGGTGACGGCACCACCGCGCTGCATTGGGCGAGCCACCGCGACGACCTCGAGAGCGTGCAGTTGTTGATCCGCGCGGGCGCCAATGTAAACGCTGCCAACGACCTTGGTGCGACGCCGCTGTGGATCGCCTGCGAGAGCGGTAGCGCGCCGATGGTGAAAGCGTTGTTGCAGGCCGGCGCCAACCCCAACCTGGCGCTGCTGGTGGGCGAGACGCCGCTGATGGTGGCGTCACGATCCGGCAATGCAGACGTTGTCGAACAACTGATTCGCAAAGGCGCCGCGGTCGACGCCAAGGGCGGGCGCGGCCAGACCGCCCTGATGTGGGCTGTGGCGCAACAACATCCGGACGCCGTCAAGGTCCTGCTGTCGCACGGTGCCGATGTTCGCCAGCGCTCCGACGTCTGGAGCCAGGTGATGGCGGTGCCGCCGCACGGCGTGAAGCTCTACAACCGGTCGGTCCCCCAGGGCGGCGACACCGCGTTGCTGTTCGCGGCGCGGGTCGGCGATGTGCGATCCGCGCAACTGCTCGTTGCCGCCGGCGCTGATGTCAACGACGCGGACGCGTGGGGTGTGAGTGCCACGGTGATGGCCGCGCACTCCGGGTTCGGCGAGCTGGTCGAGTTCCTGCTCGAACGTGGCGCCAATCCCAACGCCGCCGTCGCCGGCTTCAGCGCGCTACATGCCGCGATCATGCGACGCGACATCCGGACCGCGACCGCGCTGCTCGCCAGGGGCGCGGATGCGAACGCGCCGTTGAAGGCGTGGACGCCGACGCGGCGCTCGTCGAAAGACTACAACTTCGCGCCCGAGCTGGTTGGCGCGACACCGTACTGGCTGGCGGCCCGATTCAGCGAGCCCGACATGATGCGGCTGTTGTTGAAGCATGGCGCGGATGCGCGCGTCGTGCATCACGGCCATTACCACAACGAAGAACCGGTCGAACCGCGCTCGCATGTGACCAACGCGGTAATGGCCGCGACGGGGATGGGCGGCGGCGGCGCCGCGTGGGTGCAACCCGATCGCCGCGAACGCGAAGCGCTGATGCTCGAAGCGGTCACCCTGGCGGTGGAGCAGGGCGCCGACGTCAACGCCGCCAACACCGACGGCCGCACCGCGCTCGATGCCGCCCGCGCCCTCAAGTTCGAGCGCGTCGCCTCGTTCCTGGTCGAGCACGGCGCCCGCACTGGAACCACGAAGCGATAGTCCTTTCTTTTGGCACCCCATAAAGGGGTGCCCTACGATCCTGTGGAACGTGCGCTACGCCGCTCAGCGTGCGAGAAAACCGCCCGTAGGGCACCCCTTTAGGGGTGCCCTATGTGTGGTGAGACTCTGGTCGTCGCCTCGCTCGACGCGAGTGCCGCGAGGCACCTTTCCGCTCTCAGGAGTCGTAGGGCGCCCCTTTATGGGGCGCCGTGTGGTGAGACGCGCGATTCCGATTTGAAGCCGGGGCCAGGCGGAATCGCGCGTGCAATCCGACTCGCTCGGCGCGGTTTCGCGACTTCGCTGTCACCGCGTCTCTCCAGTCGGCCGCGCCCGGCGCCCCAATTGCGGGATTAGACAACGTGATTCTCAGCGGCCGAGAAAATCGCGGATGTCTCGCATGTAGAATTGTTTCATCATGCGCGAAGCCGTCATCGTCTCGAGCAGCCGCACGCCGCTCGCCAAGTCTCATCGCGGATCGTTCAACATCACCCGGCCAGACGACCTGGCCGCGCACTGCATTACCGACGCGCTGCGCAAGGCGCCTGGGCTCGACAAGGCTGAAATCGAAGAAGTGATCCTCGGCTGCGGCCAGCCGCATGGCGCGCAGGGCCACAACATCGCGCGCGTGGCGGCGCTGCGGGCCGGGCTGCCGGTCACCGTGCCAGGAGCGACGGTCAACCGCTTTTGCAATTCCGGACTGCAAGCCGTGGTGCAGGCTGCGCACATGGTGCTGCAGGAAGGCGTCGAGGCCGCGATTGGCGGCGGCGTTGAATCGATCACGATGATGCAGCGCGACTCGTCGCCCAACCCCTGGGTGCAGGAGCACCATCCCGGGCTGTACATGGCGATGGGCGACACCGCCGAGGTCGTGGCGAAACGTTACGGCGTCACCCGGCTGGCGCAGGACGAGTACTCGCTCGTCAGCCAGCAGCGCATCGCGAAGGCGCAGCAGGACGGGTTTTTCGCGGGCGAGATCGCGCCGATCGACGTCACGCGCGCGATGCTCGACAAGAAGACCGGCGAAAAGACCGGCGA
>JANOZI010000166.1:0-2562 GCA_031429375.1 Acidobacteriota bacterium
GGCGGCAACTGCACCCACCTAGCAGTGCAGGTCGGAATCGTATCGATCAGCGGCACGCACAGCTCCGCGATCTTCGGCGCGGCGTCCAGCGCCTTGGGATACGGGTTGGGGTAGCCGGTGACGGCCACCACCAGCCGCGGCCGCCCGGCCAGGATCAGCCGGTACTGCTGAAGGATGGTCGTGAGGTTCAGGTTCAAGTTGGTCCACAGGCTCGAATTGCCCTGGACGGAAACGGCGCACACGCTGGCGCCGGTGAAGTCGTGGCTCTTCACCTTGTCGAAGCAATCGGTGATCAGTTTCACGATGGTCTAGCTCTGTTCGACAATCGTGAGCGTGTTCAGGTCGGGCCGGTAGTTCAACGTCTGCGCGAGTTGGCCACCGCTGATCTCGGTGGGCGACGTGGTGCCATTCTTGGCGATGTTGAATTCACACCATTGGCCCCAGGTCTTCAAGTGGTCCTCCCACAAGTGGTGCGAGTAGCGCTCGGACTCGGAGACGTCGTGGCCCGCCGGGATGTCATCCCCGGCGGCCACGTACCGCAGTCCGCAGAACGCCTGCGCCAGCGTGCTCGTTCCCGGACGATTGAGCTCCGGGGCGACAAAGAGCACCAGGCCGATTGCGATTGCTAAACGCTTCATGTGCCCTCGCCTACGGCAGGATCAGGACGGTTTCCGTCCGGTTGTTGTTGCTCTCGTTGACCTCGAACACGAGGCCGTTCGGATCGGCCTTGCCTTCGATGAACACGCTGCTGCCCGACAGGTTGCTCAACGTCAGCGTAATCGTCACACCCTCGCCTGGCGCCAGGTTGCCCTTGCAGCTATTGAGACTGAAGCCAAAGATGTTGAACGCCGTGCACGTGATCGCCGGGTTCGACGACGTCGGCGCCGCAGGCGTAAAGGTCCCGAAGCCGCCGTCGATCTGCGCGTTCAACTGCAACAGCGTCTGGGTCGTCGGGTCGAGCGACGTCGCGATGTCGCCGGCGTTGACGACCTGGTAGGTCAAGGTCACCGACCCGCCGCTCGAGGCCGGATCGGGTGACGGCACCAGCTGCGCCGACACGAGATCCACGCACAGCGAGCACGATGTCCCGGTGATCGTCGTCACCTCGGTCTGCGTGTTGTTGCCTTCATCCGTCTCCGCGAACGCGTCGGCCGGATCGATCGTGGCCGTGAGCGTCACGTCGGGCGGCGTCACGCCGACGTTGACGGTGAAGTTCACGGTGATCACCGTGTCGCCGCCGGCGGGCATGTCGCCCGAGCAATCAAGCGGACCCGCCGGCCCGCCGGTGCAGTTGAAGCCGTTGGAGCCATCCGCCCCGACAAACGTCAGGCCGGACGACGGCAACGTGATCGCAACGTGAACACCCGTGGCATCGGTGCTGCCGCCGTTGACGGCCACGATCGTGTACTTCAGCGCCTGGCCGTGTCCGGCCGGATCCGGGCTGTCGGTAATCGAACTCACCGCGAGGTCGAAGCCGGAGCCGTTCACCGACGACTTTACAGATGCCGTGTTGTTCAATTGGCCAGGCGTCTCGTCAACCGCGGTCGGGTCGGTCGCGGCATCGTGCGCCGCCGCATCCGCCGTGGCGATGTTGACGAACGGCAGCGTCACCGTGTCCTTCACCTTGGCGTGGATGGTGATGGTCGCCGATTCGCCAATGCCCAGTCCCAGCCCGCCGTCGTGACACACCACCGGACCGGTGCCGGTGCAGGTCCAGCCGTTGGTGCCGTTGGCGTCGATGAACGTCACGCTGCCGGTGGGCAGGTTATCGGTCAGCGTCAGCGGGGTCGCGGCCTTGGCCGTGCCGTTGTTGGCGATCAGGATCGTGTAGGTCAGGTCGTCGCCTGGCGCCACGAGCCCGGGCTCGACGCTCTTCGTCACGAACAGGTCCGGCGACGTCGGCGGCGGATTGACCACCGTAGACGCGGTCGAGCAGTTGTCGCTCGTTCCGGGCGGGCTGTACTCCTCGATCACCGCCGGGAAGCCCGGCGGCACGTCGGGGTTGGGCACGAAGCACGCTTCGTTGTCGAGCGGCTTGCCCGATTCGGCGGTCATGAATACGAAGAACTTGATCGTGACCGGCTTGCCGGGCTCGAGGTCGCCGACGCAGTCGAGCACGTTCACCGGGTTCTGCGACACCGAGCACTGCCAGTTGTTGTCGTCGCCCATGTCCACCGCAAGCGGGATCAGCCCGACCGGGAACGGGTCCTGCATCCGGACGTGGAACGCCGTCTGGCCATCGCTGCCGGGGAACTTCTGGTTCGTCATCACGATGTCGTACTCGCCTGGCGAACTCTGGCTCGATTCCTGCGGGCCGTTCTTGGTGATGTTCAGGTTGATGAGTGAGCTCACGCTCGTCACGAACGTGGCCGTGTTGTTGGTCTCGTCGCCTTCCGGTATCGCGTTCTCCGGGTCGGCGATCGCCTGGTTGGTCAGCGCACCCACGTGATTGGGCGCGGTGACGGTGATGACGATCGTCCTGGAGCCGGCCGGACCGGGCACGGTGCCCGGGATGGTGGCGCCCACGCAATCGACGACGCCGGCGGCTTCGCTGCAGGTGAA
>JANOZI010000167.1:0-6030 GCA_031429375.1 Acidobacteriota bacterium
GTCCGGGCCTGAATTGAAGGTGCCCGAAGTGCGTCCGCAGCGGTGACATGAGTTCCATCGGACGACGATGCCATCGTCACGGCGCGACTGACAAGAGTGCAGATTCTGCGTACCACCGTTGACGACGTTGCTTCCGCGATCAGAATCGCGAAGCGCTGTCGGCCATCGAAGCATTGACTCGTGCTCCTCGTGCTCGGGATCGGCCGATGGACACCGCGTTCCGCGCCGCCGTCTCGATCTTCACGACGACGTCTTGACTCTGGGCGCGTAGGACCAGCCTGAGGGTGCGCCGCGCAATGCACGATCACATGCCTCCCATCGCTTGACGTTCGCCGCGGAAAGACTACACTCTCGGGCACGATGTCGCTTCGCTTCTAGTCGCGCCGTATTAGTCCTCGGCCGGCACGCTGGGTTCGGCTCAATCGATCGGAGGAGGCTCACATGGCGTTCGGTAGGCGAAAACTCCAAGCTTTGCTGCTGGCTTGCATGGCGACAACGCCAGGCGTCGCATGGGCCCAGAGTGCGATCGCCGGGCTGGTCGCGGATGCCTCGGGCGCATCGCTTCCAGGCGTCACAGTCGAGGTGTCGAGTCCCGCACTGATCGAAAAAAGCCGGGCCGTCGTGACCGACGGCGACGGCCGTTACACCGTCATCGACCTTCGACCTGGCGTCTACGCCGTCACCTTCGCGCTGACCGGCTTCAGCACCGCACGGCGCGAGGGGATCGAGCTGCCGAGCAACTTCACGGCGACGGTCAACATCGAGCTGAAGGTCGGCGCGCTCGAAGAGACCATTACCGTGTCGGGTCTGTCGCCGGTCATCGACACCTCCTCCGCAGTTCAGCAGCAAGTGCTGCCGCGCGCCCTGCTCGATGCGGTGCCGACTGGCCGCAGCATTCCCTCGCTCGGCGCCATGTTGCCGGGCGCCCGCCTCGCGCTACCCGACGTCGGCGGCACATCCGGAATGCAGAACCGCGACCTCACCGTCCACGGGTCCGACGGCCGCGACACCACCTTCCTGGTCGACGGCATGATCCTGAACGGCCTCGAGGGCGACGGCAGCGTCCAGAGCTACTTCAACGACATGATGTTCGAAGAAGTCAGCTACCAGACCAGCGCCATCAACGCCGAAACCTCGGCCGGCGGTGTGCGCGCCAACATGATTCCCAAGGACGGCGGTAATTCGTTCAGGGGCACGGCATTTTTTTCCTCCGGCAACAGCAGCCTGCAATCGAGCAACGCCGCCAACGCGCTCGCCAAGGGCTTGCGCGCACCCGACAAACTCGACAAGGTGTGGGACATCAACGTCGCCGAAGGCGGCCCTCTCAAGCGCGACCGGATCTGGTTCTTCGCGTCGGTGCGCGACTGGGGCGTCTACCAATACATCGCGAACAGCTTTTTCGAGAACGGCGATCAGACCATTGACGATGCGCGCATTACCAGCGGCCTCGTTCGCCTGACGGGCCGCCTGGGCGACAAGCACAAGATCGCGGGCTACCTCGATCGCATCCGTAAGTTCCGCGGCCACGAGAATTCCGCGCCGGCCGGTTATGCGATTGCCGGCGAAGCCACCGACATTCGCGCCCCAAAGCAGTACTACACGAATGAAATCAAGTACACCGGCACGCTCACCAGCCGGCTGCTGGTCGAGGCAGGCTGGGCGATCAACAACGAAAGCTACTCGCTGACGCCGCTCAATCCGGACTCGGTGCCGCAACTGCCGGCCAGCGGCATCAATCCGGTGCCGACGACCTCGAGCGTCATTCCCAAGCGCGACGTGATCTTGCAGACAGCCTACGATCAGTACGACGGCGGCATCTACTACCGGGAGCCGATCCGCAAGACGGCGATGGGCGCGGTCTCCTACGTCACCGGTTCGCACAACTTCAAGGCCGGTGTTCAGTACGGCTTCGGATATTTCTGGCGTCAGCGCCGGGAAGCGGCCGATCTCATCCAGTTGTATCGAACGGGCGTGCCCGCGCAGGTGATCATCCACAACACGCCGCAGGATTCCCTCACCAGCATGGACCGCGACCTCGGCGTCTATGCGCAGGATTCGCTGGTGCTTGGACGCTTCACCGTGAATCCCGGCGTCCGCTTCGAGCACTTCAACGCCTCGACCAAGGAGCGGTCGGCGCTACCCGGCCGGTTCGTGCCATTCCGCACGTTCCCCACCCGCAACGATGTTCCGAAATGGAATGACGTATCGCCGCGGCTGGGAGTGGTGTGGGACGTCGGCGGAGACGGCAAGACCGCGGTGAAGATGGGCTGGGGCAAGTACGTGCGCGCCTATAGCACCGGGTTCTCCGACGTCTACGACCCGAACTTCTATGCGTCGGCGACCTTGACGTGGGCCGACATGAACAGCGACAACATCACGCAGGGGGGCGTGGCCTTCGATGCCGCCGGCAACCGTGTGCCGTGCGTGTTCCGCTCGCCCGGCTGCGAGATCGATTTTTCGACGTTGCCCTCGACCTTCGGCGTGAAGCCGCCGCAGAACTTTGCGGCGGATATCGGCCGGCCGTTCCAGTACGAGATGAACGCGAGCATCCAGCGCGAGTTGCTGCGAGGAACGTCGATGAGCGCGGCGTTCGTCAGGCGCGACTATCGCAACCTGATCTGGTCCGACAACCGGGCCATCGATCCGTCCGATTACCGGCTCTTCAATCTACCGAACCCTTTGAATCCGTCCGCAACCGTGCCCGTCTACAACCTCAATCCGGCCAGGGCCACGGCGTTCGATGTGCTGGATCAGAACTCCAGCAGGAACCGGCGCGTGTTCACGGGCGTCGACGTCAATTTCCAGAGCCGCGCGAAAGGATTGAATATCTTCGGCGGCGTGACGGCCGGTCACACCCTCACCAATACTTGCGAAGTCGAAGACCCCAACTTCCTGCTCTACTGCGACATGGGGCAGTACGACATTCCGATGTACCTGCAGTTCAAGCTCAACGGCTCGTATGCGCTGCCCTACAAAGTGCAGGTGGCGGCCTCGGTGCAAAGCTACAACGGCGACGCGCGCAACGCCTCGTTCGACACCACGATTGCGGCCATCGACCCGTCGCTGCGCACGATCTGGAACGTCGATCGCGCGACGTTCCTGAACCTCACCGGGTCAACGCTCACCCAGTCGTCCGTCAACGTCCAGTTGATCGAGCCCGGTTCCAAGCTGCTTGGGCGTCATAACCAGGTCGATGTGCGCTTCAAGCGGCCGTTTGCGTTCGGAAGGCTTTCGCTCGAAGCGCAATTCGACGCCTACAATGCGCTGAACTCCGGCGTCGTCCTGACGGCGGTACAGACCTATGGTGCGGCGCTCGACCGCCCCGCCTCGATCCTGCAGGGGCGGCTGATTCGGCTCGGGTTGCAGGCCAAGTGGTAGCCGCTAGTGCGCCGCGGCGCGAGAAGGGCGGTTGGCGAGCAATGCGCGTGCGTCCCGACGCCCAACTCCAATGCCGTGATCTCGTTCCGAGCACGAGATATGTGGCTGGGAGGCAGGGGGTCGAATTCGGAGCGAGGTGATTTTCTAACGTGGTGATGGTGCGACTTCTGGTTCTAAGCGCTTGAGTCACAGACGCTTGCGTCGCTCCGGTTCGTTCACTGCCGTCCACCCGAGTCCTCGCGAATCTGCCTTCGTCGTGGAGACATTCTGGAGACGGTGACCTTCGACTACCGATCGAATTACCGAGAAGTCAGCGAGACGCGATCAGCGTGCGAATGGCCTTCAAGAGAAGAAACAGGTGAGAGGGATCGCTCGGCGACGGGATGAAGTCGAATCGTTCGTAGAACGCCTTGGCGGCCTCGTCTTTCGCATGTACCGCCATCGCGCGGATGCCCGCGATATCAGCGGCCTGCAGCGTGCGCAACATCGCGTCTTTCAGCAATCCCGCTCCGAGTCGCTTGCCCTGCCAGCTCGTCGCGATTGCAAGCCGCGCTAACAGCATCAGCGGAATCGGGTGTTTCGCGAGTCCCTTAGCCAAGCGTGATGGCGCATCGTCGTATTCGACCTGAGCGACGACCAGCGAGTAGAACCCAACGACTTCGTCATTCGCCAAGGCCACGTAGGTTTGTGACGCTTCCGCCTGTTGACTCTGGAGCGCGTAACGGACCAGGAAGCGGTTCAACGGTTCCTGACCACAATCGAAGGAATCAAGCTCGTGCTCCCGGCGGAGCTTCTCGACCCGCAGCGCTTCGGTCACTTGCGATGGCGCTCGAAGACGCTCGGCGTTTGCAGCAGCTTCTTCAGGCGCGGAAGCCGGCGCGGTGGAGCATCCAGGGCTTCCAGGAAGGCCGTCCATCGTTCGGCATCGAGACCGAATTGCTGGCGATCAGGTAGGGTCTCTTCGGCGCGAGCCAGCGCGCTCTCGAGGACGAACTCGCTCACCGATCGCTTCGCAGCGGTCGCGGCCGACTGCAGAACGCGCTTCGCTTTCGGCGTCAATCGCAGGTCCAGTTTTTCTGTTCGCGCGGCTGTGGGCATTTGGGCTGTGCTCTCAGCTAAGGATACCACAGTTGCCCGACATTGTCATGACAACGTCACCGGCAGCAACGGACGCAGCGCCCATGCTCGTGGCCGGGACAACTCCATCACCCGTCAGCCATCCGAAGATCCCCTCATCGGCGGCGCTCGAACGCCTTCTTCCAGCGTTTCTTCGGATCGTCGAACTTCACCGCGGCCGGATCAAACACCTGAGAGTCGAAGCTCCCACCGGCCACTGAAGCGTCGACTCGTGCTTCTCGTGCTCGGGATCGGCGATGACCTGAAGAAAGTCAGTATAGCCGTGAGCACCACCGCAATCCTCCGGCGGACACCGACCTTCGCCGGCGACACAGCGCGGGTAGTTGGTGTCGTCGTCGGCTGACTCGAGGCCCTCGTGGACGAGGACGTGCTGCCAGTCGTCGCCGAAGTCGTACGCGTACGTCGCCGGAGGAGCGTGCCAGTTCCGCTGATCGAAGACGGGTGTCTCGCCGTTTGCCCGGCCGACTTCAACCGAGACGTTGGCGCAGGTACTCACGGCGCCGCTGAACGAGCCGCTGCTGCCGGCGGCGACACCCGGCAGCGTGCGCCGGCTGGTTCGGCGATGTTTGGAAAGAGATCCAAAACGCCGCTGGCGCCACATGGGCGACGCCCGCATCGAGATCGAAGAGGCCCTCGCGCCCTCGACTGAAGCGGCAGCCGGCGCGGCCGCGATTCGGGCAACCCCGGTGCCGCGCCGCAAGCTGCTTCGCTACGGCGCTGCCTCGGTGGCGCTCTTGGCATCCGGGCTCGGCGGCGGAGTGTGGCTGGACCGCCGGCTCCAGTCGGCTCTCGTGCCCTCTTCCGCCGGCTGACGTTCAGACGCGGTCTCATCCGCTCGGCGCGCTTCGCTCCCGACGGCGAGACCATCCTGTACGGAGCGTTGTGGGACGGCGATCTGTGTCGCGTGCATACGGTGCGAGTCGACGGTCCCGAGTCACGCCCGCTCGACCTGCCCGATGGCAACGTGCTGGCGATTTCCCGATCCGGAGAGGCCGCCGTGGCTCTGGGCGCGCATGACATCGGCGAGGACGAGGGCGCCATCACCTACGGCACGCTGGCGCGCGTGCCGATTGCCGGCGGTGCGCCGCGACAGATTGTCGAGGACGTGAAGTTCGCCGACTGGTCGCCCGACGGGGCGGATCTCGCGATCGTCCGTCGCGTGAACGGGCGCGACCAGCTGGAGTTTCCGATTGGAAAAATCCTGGTTGCACCCACGGCGGAAGAGAGCACCGGTCTCGGCTTCGCGCGAATCTCGTCCGACGGCAAGCGCGTGGCGTTCGTCCGCTACCGCACACCGGGTTCGCTGATCGGTAGAGTCGCGATGGTCGATCAGTCGGGCATCGTCACGCCGCTGTCGACCGAGTACTTGAACGTCCACGGGCTAGCCTGGAGGGGCGACGAGGTCCTGTACACGGCTGCTGACGAGCGGCCATTGTTCCGGGCGTTGCGCGCGGTGACTCCAGGCGGCGCATCGCGCACGATCACGCGGATGGCAGGCAACGTCACATTGTGGGA